>DAIDBG010000121.1 GCA_027310225.1 bacterium
CGCCCTCGCCCACCCCCGGTGCCTGGTCCGGGAGCAGCCCCACCGCCTCGCCGCGCGCGAGCGCCCGATACAGCCTGCGCACGCCCCGCAGGTTTGCCGGCGCCACCACCGCCTGCCAGCGACTGCGTCCCGCGATCATCAGCGGTTCGAGCCACTGCTGCTTGGGGGGGCGGTAGAGCACGGTGAGCGGCAGCCGCCGCGCCCCGTAGAGCGCGGAGATCTCGAAGCAGCCCAGGTGCGGGGTAAGAAAAATGATGCCCGCGCCTTTCCTGCGCGCGGTTTCGACGATGTCCCAGCGCTCGCATTCCACCACCAGCTGCGCTACCTGCTCGTCCCGTCCGAACCAGATGGCGATCAACTCGGTGACGCCCTTCCCGGTCTCCGCGACCACCTGCCCGAGCAGTGCGCGGCAGGACGCATCGTCGCCGCAAACACCGCTCGCATACAGGTTGTCACGCAACCGCGCGGCATAGGACGGCGAGGTCCAGTACACCAGCCAACCCAGCGCCGCGCCGGCGCGATGCAGCCATGCGAGCGGCAGCCGCGCGAGCAGCCGGAGTGCTGCGACAAGCATGAATTTAGCTTTATAAATCGAGGCTTATCTGCTATTCTATGCGCCTTTTACCATTTCACGAAATACCAAAAATGAGCGACTTCCTGTTCACCTCCGAATCGGTTTCCGAAGGCCACCCGGACAAGATCGCCGACCAGATTTCGGATTCCGTGCTCGATGCCGTGCTCGCCCAAGACAAGTCCGGCCGGGTGGCCGCCGAAACGCTGGTCGCCACCGGCCTCGTGGTCATGGCTGGCCAGATCACGACAAACGCCAACGTCAACTACGGCGAGCTGGCGCGCGACGTGATCAGGCGCATCGGCTACGACGACTCCGCCATCGGTTTCGACTACCGCTCGTGCGCGGTACTTACCGCGTTCGACAAGCAGTCGGCGGACATCAAGCTGGGCGTTGACGAAGGCTCGGGCCTCGACCTCGAGCAGGGCGCCGGCGACCAGGGCCTGATGTACGGCTTCGCGTGCGATGAAACGCCGCAGTTCATGCCGATGCCGATCTACTACGCGCACCGGCTCATGGAACGCCAGAGCGAGCTGCGGCGCGACGGCCGGCTGCCTTGGCTGCGCCCCGACGCGAAGTCGCAGGTCAGCGTGCGCTACGTGGACGGAAGGCCGCACCACGTTGACACGGTCGTGATCTCGACACAGCACCGCGAGGATATTTCGCACGAGCCGCTCACCGAGGCGGTGATCGAGGAAATCGTGAAGCCCGTGCTGCCCAGGAACATGATCACCAGGGAGACGAAATTCCTGATCAATCCGACGGGCCGCTTCGTGATCGGCGGCCCGCTCGGCGACACCGGGCTGACCGGCCGCAAGATCATCGTTGACACCTACGGCGGCTACTCGCGCCACGGCGGCGGCGCCTTCTCGGGCAAGGACCCGTCGAAGGTGGACCGCTCGGCGGCCTATGCCGCGCGTCACGTGGCGAAGAACATCGTCGCGGCGGGCCTCGCCAGGAAATGCGAGATCCAGGTCGCGTATGCGATCGGCGTCGCGCGTCCGGTGAGCGTCTTCGTCGACACCTTCGGCACCGGCAGGCTCGGCGACGACAAAATCGCGAAGCTGGTCGAAAAGCACTTCGATCTGCGGCCCAAAGGCATCATCCATGCGCTCAATTTGCTGCGGCCCATCTACTCCAAGACTGCCGCGTACGGGCACTTTGGCCGCGACGAGCCGGAGTTTTCGTGGGAAAACACAGACAAGGCATCGGCCCTCAAGGCCGATGCGGGACTGTGAGTTTTCCGCCCGCCGAGGGGCGCTGCGACGGGGCCCCCGGGGGTCCTGCCAGGCTCGGCGTGGCGGTGGCTGGCAGCAACGGCGCCCATTCGTACCTGAATGGAGAGCTGACATGACCGCAGCAGCGCAATCGAAATCCGACCCGAAAGACCATCACGTTGCCGACATCGGCCTCGCCGATTTCGGCCGCAAGGAGATCGCGATCGCCGAAACCGAGATGCCCGGTCTCATGGCGGTGCGCGAGGAATACGGGGGCAAACAGCCGCTCAAGGGCGCGCGCATCGCGGGGTCGCTCCACATGACGATCCAGACCGCGGTGCTGATCGAAACGCTGGTGAAGCTCGGCGCGAAGGTACGCTGGGCCTCCTGCAACATCTTCTCGACCCAGGACCACGCTGCCGCCGCAATCGCCGCGGCCGGCATCCCGGTCTTCGCCTACAAGGGCGAGAACCTTGCTGAGTACTGGGAGTTCACTCACCGCATCATGGAGTGGGCGGACGGCGGCACGCCCAACATGATCCTCGACGACGGGGGCGACGCCACGCTGCTGGTCACGCTCGGCGCGCGCGCGGAGAAGGACGCCTCGCTCGTCGCGCGCCCGACGAACGAGGAAGAACAGGTGCTCTTCGGCTCGATCAGGAAGCGGCTGGAAGCGAAGCCCGGCTGGTACTCGCGCATCCTCGCCAACATCAAGGGTGTGACCGAAGAGACCACCACCGGCGTGCACCGGCTCTACCAGATGGAAAAGGAGGGGCGGCTGCCGTTCCCCGCGATCAACGTCAACGACTCGGTGACGAAATCGAAGTTCGACAACCTCTACGGTTGCCGCGAGTCGCTGGTGGACGGCATCAAGCGTGCGACTGACGTCATGATCGCCGGCAAGGTCGCGGTAATCGCCGGCTACGGCGACGTCGGCAAGGGCTGCGCGCAGTCGCTGCGCGGGCTGGGCGCCGCAGTCTGGGTCACCGAGATTGACCCAATCTGCGCGCTGCAGGCGGCGATGGAGGGCCACCGCGTGGTGACGATGGATTACGCGGCCGACAAGGCCGATCTCTTCGTCACCGCCACCGGCAACCTGCGCGTGATCACCCACGACCACATGAAACGCATGAAGCACAACGCGATCGTCGCCAACATCGGCCACTTCGACTCCGAGATCGACATCGCGAGCCTCAGGCAGTACCGGTGGGAGAACATCAAGCCGCAGGTGGACCACGTGATCTTCCCCGACGGCAAGCGGCTCATCGTGCTCGCCGAGGGGCGGCTGGTGAACCTCGGCTGCGCCACCGGGCACCCGAGCTTCGTGATGTCGAACTCGTTCACCAACCAGGTGCTGGCGCAGATCGAGCTCTACGTCAACGCCACGAAGTACGGGAAGAAGGTCCACGTGCTGCCCAAGCAGCTCGACGAGCGGGTCGCGCGACTGCATCTGAAGAAGCTCGGCGCGGAGCTCACGGTGATGACCGAGGAGCAGTGCCGCTACATCGGCGTGGACATCGAGGGGCCGTACAAGCCGGACCACTACCGATACTGACATGCAGTCACAGAAAAAACATCCGCGCGTCTTCAGCTTCGAGTTCTTTCCGCCGAAGACGCCGGAGGGCAGGGAGAAGCTGCGTGCCACCTGGAAGCAGCTCGGGCAGTTGAAGCCCAAGTTCTTCTCGTGTACCTACGGCGCAGGCGGCTCAACCCGCGAGGGCACGCTCGAGACCGTACTCGAGATCCGCACCGCCGGCTTCGAAGCGGCGCCGCATCTCTCCTGCGTCGCTTCCTCACGCGCGGACCTGAAAGCCCAGCTCGAAAAGTACCGCTCGCACGGTATCCGGCATATCGTCGCGCTGCGGGGCGACCTCCCTTCAGGGCTCGCCTCGACCGGGGAGCTTCGCTACGCGAACGAGCTCGTCACCCTCATCCGCGAGACCGCCGGCGACTGGTTCCGGATCGAGGTCGCCTGTTATCCCGAATACCATCCCCAGACGCGGTCGGCCGCCGACGAGATCAGGAATTTCAAGCGCAAGGTGGAGGCGGGCGCGAACGCGGCCATCACGCAGTACTTCTACAACGCGGAGGCCTATTTCCGCTTCGTGGACGAGTGTGAAGCGGCGGGCATCGCCATTCCGATCGTGCCGGGCATCATGCCGATCGGCAATTTTGCGCAGCTCGCGCGCTTCTCCGATGCCTGCGGCGCCGAGATCCCGCGCTGGCTGCGGTTCCGTCTCGAGAGCTACCGCGACGATACCGCCTCGATCCGGGCCTACGGCCTCGATGTCGTCACGCGCCTGTGCGATGACCTGCTGCGCGCCGGGGCGCCGGGACTGCACTTCTACACGCTCAACCAGGCCGGGCTCACCACCACCATCTGGCAAAGACTCGGTCTTCAAGCCGGGTCGTGACCGGCTGGTCACCGTCAGGCGGCGGGGGCGGCGCACCTTTTCATTCCCCGATGATTTCTCCCGCGCCGCCTTCTGGGGCACAATGAATAGTTAAAGCGGACAGTGCTGCTGCCGCTTTGACTGCGCCGGTTCGAACAGACGCCTGCGTGCCGTTCAACCGGCGCCACCTACAAGACACGGCAGAAAAGGGGGACAACGGTGCAGTCCGAACTTTCCGGCACACAAGCAGGCCCGCAGGAACCGCAACACAAAGCACTCATACCCGAAGTCAAGGCGCGCCCGGCGCCGGGCGCCGCGGCACTGCTCGCGGGGCATCCGGCCGCGGTGATCTCCGCCGTGCTGCTCGAGATCAATCCCGGCTTCGCGCAGGACATCCTGTCGGAACTGCCGGGCGGGCTGGTGGACGGTGTGATGCACACGGTGTCCTCCGAGATCGCGCTCCAGTGGCAGCGCAACCGGACCTACCCGCAGGGCAGCGTCGGGCGGCTGATGGAGCCGGCGTACGCGGTGTTCCACCCCGCCATGACGGTCGCCCAGACCGTGGAGCGGCTGCGCGCACTGATCAGGATCGCGTTCATCACCTACGGCTACGTGATCGACGAGGGCGGGAAGCTGTGCGGCCTCATCACCATGCGCGACCTGCTGTTCGCCGCGGACGATGCGCGGCTCGATTCGCTGATGCTGCGCGACGTGTTCACCCTGGAGCCCGGGACGCCGCTCAACGAGGCGATGAAGAGCGTGCTCGACCGGCACTATCCGGTCTACCCGGTGTGCGACGGGAGCGGCGTGCTGATCGGGCTGGTGCGCGGCCAGGCGATGTTCGAGGAGCAGACGATCGAAATCACGGCGCAGGTCGGCACCGCGTTCGGCGTCGAGAAGGAAGAGCGGCTTGTCACGCCCATCGGCCAGAGCTTCAAGTTCCGCCATCCCTGGCTACAGTTCAACCTCCTCACCGCGTTCGTCGCCGGCGCGGTGGTCGCCATTTTCCAGGACACGGTGGACCGGCTGGTGATACTGGCGCTTTTCCTGCCGGTGCTCGCGGGGCAGTCGGGCAACACCGGGGGCCAGGCGCTCGCGGTCACGTTGCGCGGCCTCACCCTCGGCGAGCTGAAAAAGGGCTCGGAGAAGATCCTGATCTCGAAGGAAGCCTGGCTGGGCTTCTACAATGGCGCGCTCACCGGACTCGTCGCCGGCCTCGGCATGCTGTTCGTGGCGCTCTACCAGGACAACCCCGACGCAGTGCTGCTGAGCGTCGTCGTATGGATGGCACTGGTCGGCGCCTGCATCACGAGCGGCATCTGCGGCGCGATGATCCCGCTCACGCTCAAGCGCATGGGACTGGATCCCGCCACCGCTTCCACCATTTTCCTCACCACCGCGACCGACGTGGTGAGCATGGGAATGCTGCTCGGGCTGGCAACCATCTTCATCCGCTGAGCGTGACCTCACCCAGCGGGTTCCTGGAACACGCGCTCAACCCGCTCGGCCCGACAGGACGCGCGGGCAACAACCGCTCGCAGCACCCGCTGTGAGGGCGCCACCGGCAGGATCAGGCGGCGGTTTTCGCCGGCACCCGCTTTCCCTTCGCCTTGACCTCGGCAGCCTTCGCGTGCATCGAGGCATAGGCGCCGTGTGCCGCGGCTTCCGCATCGCCCACGTGCACCGGCAGGCCCGTGTCTTCGAGTACGGAGCCGAGCGCCGAGAGGCACAACATCACGTTATCGGGACGGCAGGAGTAGCCCATCAGGCCGAAGCGCCAGATTCTGCCGGCGAGCGGCCCCAGCCCGGCGCCGATCTCGAGGTTGAACTCGGTGAGCAGCGTGCGCCGCACCGCGGCCTCGTCCACGCCTTCCGGGCACAGGACCGCGTTCATCTGCGGCAGCTGGTACTCGGGTTTCACCAAGAACTTGAGCCCCATCGCTTCGAGCCCGGCCTTGAGCGCGACATGATGCCGCCGGTGGCGTCCCCAGCAGTTCTCGAGCCCCTCCTCGTTGATCAGCAGCAGCGCCTCGTGCAGCGCGAACAGCGCGTTGGTGGGTGCGGTGTGGTGATAGGTGCGGGTGGTGGCGCCCCAGTATCCGAGCAGCAGGTTCATGTCCATGAACCAGGAGTGGATCTTGTCCTTGCGCGCCTTCACGTAGTCAACCACGCGGTCGCTGAAGGAAACGGGCGACAGCCCCGGCGTGCACGACAGGCACTTCTGGCTCGCCGAGTACACGGCGTCGCCCGCCCATTCGTCGACCAGCACCTGCGTGCCGCCCAGCGAGGTCACGGCGTCGACGATGGTGAGCGCATCGTAGCGGTGGGCGATGTCGACCAGCGTCTTGGCATCCGACTGCACGCCGGTGGAAGTCTCCGCGTGCACGAAGGCGACCAGGCGCGCATCCCGGTTGGCCTTGAGCGTATCCTCGAGCTTCTGCGGGTCGATGGGGGAGCCCCATTCGGCCTCGACCACGATCGGGACGCCACCCACGCGCTCGACGTTCTCGATCATACGGCCGCCGAACACCCCGTTGCGGCACACGATCACCTTGTCCCCGGGCACCACCATGTTGACGAAGCAATACTCCATGCCGACCGAGCCCGGCCCCGATACCGGGAAGGTGAGCGG
>DAIDBG010000183.1 GCA_027310225.1 bacterium
GACAATATCCACGCCACTATTATTGTCCACGATCGCCCCGCCGGTGCTGTTCAACGTCACCGTGCCGGTTCCGGCGTTCACACTCCCTAAGCTGATGTCGCCGCTCGATTGCAGGTTGACGTTGGCGTTGGTGGTCGTGACTCCGCTCACCGTCAGCGGAACGGCCGTCACGAGCTGGATTGCACCGGTGCCGACCCCGCCCCCGGTCGTGATGGAATTGATCTGGTTGCCGGACTCGGTGAGCGTCACCCCTCCCGGAGCGATGACGTTGATGCCGCCCGTGATCGAGGCGCCTGTTTGCTGGGTGATGTTGACACCGCGGACATTGAGAAACGCGGAGGAATCCACCAGGCTGGTGAACACAAGGTTACCGCTGCCGCCGTTATCGTCGCCGATGATCAAGCCGCCGCCCCCCGTACCGGGGTCCGGAAAAGTGACGCCATCCCAGGCCGTCATCCTGTTGAGCTCGTCGTTATCGAGCGCGAGCACCGTGCTGCCCGATCCAGACGTGCCAAGCTCGATGTTGCGGGTGGTGGTGAATGGCAGAATATTGACGAATCCACCACCCGCAAGCACCTGGCCCTGGATGTCCATGTCGTCGGCCTTGAGCCGCGGATCGGAACCCGCCACGATAGCGCCCGACGTGAGGGTAAGCACGCCCGAGGCCGTGAGCGACACGTTCCCGGACCCGCCTCCGGCGCCGGCAATAATGCGTCCGCTCGCGCCGATTACGATATCGCCGCTCGGCGCCTCGAAAATCACGCTCTGGTTCGGCAGCAGATCGGCCTCGGCGAACTCGCCCGGCTTGAACGGCACATCGAGCTGGATTAGGCCGTCCTCGGCCCGAATGAAATAGGTGCCGGCAGGATTATTGTTGAAGACGCCCACCATATCGCCGTCAATGCACACGGCCGGCCCGCCTCCGCAGGTAGTTCCGGTCGGATTGTTGAAAAACGACACCGCGATGTCGCCGGTCGTCGTCCCGGTGTTCTGGAAGAACAGCTCGGGATCGCCGCTATTGTCAATGCGGATCGGATTGCCGAGCTCGCCGACGCCGTCCCGTGCAACCAGGTTGATTACCGCGGCAGGACCTGACAAGGCGGTGGCTTTCAGGCTCCCGAAGCTTCCGCTCTGCCGTATGAAGCCCTGCGGCGCTCTCATCGTGATCAAGCCTTCCCCTCCATCCGCCGTGATGGTTGCGTCGGTCGAGATGTTGCCCGGGCCTCCGCCATCTCCGGCAGTGATGGCCACGGAGGCGATGCCCTGGCTGGAGCCGCTGCCGCCGCCCGTCGCGCTCACGGTGCCCGCCAGGGTGATGCTCCCGGCGGGGATGAGCTCATTGCCGGCGTAGAGCCCGACAGTCGCCCCGCCGCCTTGACCGTTCGGGCCGCCACCGCTGGAGCTGCTCCCGCCGCCACCTCCGCCACCTCCGTTTACATTAATGCTGCTGCTGGAATCCAGGCTGATGCCACCACCAACACCGAAAAGCGAAACGCGCGCGGCCCCGCCATAGCCGCCGGCACCGCCGTAAGAATATCCGTACCCGCCATTACCCCCGTAGCCTCCGCTAACGTTGATTTGGCTGTCGGTGAGAGTGATGTTGCCGCCGGTACTCGTGAACGAAGCGCTCGCAGCCCCGCCCGCGCCACCGTTCCCGCCGGTGCTGTTGCCAGAGCCTCCGCCGCCTCCGCTACCTCCGTTCACATTAATGCTGCTGGAAGTCAGGCTGATGCTGCCACCGGAAAGCGAAACGCTCGCGGCCCCGCCCACGCCACCGTTGCCGCCTGCGCTGTTGCCATAGCCTCCAACGCCGCCTGCGCCGCCTTCGCCATCTTCATTTACATTAATGCTGCTGGAAGTCAGGCTGATGCTGCCACCGGAAAGCGAAACGCTCGCGGCCCCGCCCACGCCACCGTTGCCGCCTGCGCCGACGTTGGATGCGGACCCGCCGGCGCCGCCGTTGCCTCCTCCCACGGTAATGTTACTGCCGTCCACCAAAATGCTGCTGCTGCCAGTGAGCGTTACCGTGGCGCTGCCGCCCGCGCCGCCGTTGCCGCCGGCGCCGCTGCTGATTGCATTTATGCTGCCGCCACCGCCGCCATTTCCACCAGTAGCAGAGATATTGCTGCCGCCACCTACGGAGATGTTGGTGCCGGTCAGCGTTACCACGGCGCTGCCGCCGTTGCCTCCGGCGCCACCAGCAGCATAGGTGAATCCCGACCCAATTCCGCCCCCACCTCCAGCACCGGCATACGCCCCGATGGTACTGCCGGTTATGGAAATGGACCCGCCGGTCAACGTTACGGTCGCATTTCCACCGAGGCCGCCGGGGTCGTTGTTATTGCCGCCGGCGCCGCCACCGCCGAACGCGTCAACGATGGAGGAGTTCTTGACGTCAATCAAACCGCCCGTGCTGGCGAGCATCACGGTCGCGTTGCCGCCGGCGGCGCCGCTGCCGCCATTGCCACCGGTCGCGCGGATCATGCTTTCATCCACTGTAATGCCGGTGCCCGCGCTCAGCGTGATGAATGCCGAGCCGCCCGGGCTTTCGGCGCCCGCGCCTCCGGTTGCTGTCAGGCTGTTGTTGACCGTGATCGCGGCGCCGGCCGTGAGCTTGATCGTCGCGTCCCTACCGTTGTTTGCAGCATCAGTGACCGATATCGGCGCGTTGATCGCGATGTTGCCGGTGCCGGGCGTCACGGTCGGCGTTGCCGCGAGACTCACGCCGTCCCAGCCGGCGTAGAGCGCAACCGTGCCGCCACCTGAATTCGTTATCGAACCATTGACGTTGACGTTTCTTTGGGCGACGAGCTGGAATAGATTGGAACTCGCCAGGTCGGGAGAGTCATCGTTGACCGTGATATCGCCGTTCCCCCCTGTTCCGCCGGGATTCGTCGCGATGACTACGTTTCCGGCGGGCAGCAGAACGCCAGTGACCGTTGTCCATAGAATGTTTGTGGGACCCAACAGAGTACAGGTGTCACCCACGCAAACGTCATCAGGATCAATGAGCCAGGTTCCCGTCTTGCCCTGAGGCGCCGCAGTCGTGGCAACCGTCCTGGCATCTATCTGGATATTCGCGGCGGACGTTTCGATGAACCCGCCATCACCGCCATTCGGCGCGGAGGCGTCGAGCCGACCGGCGACCTGGACGTTCTCGCCCGCCAGCACCTTGATTTCGCCGCCGCCCTGTCCCTGCGCGCTCAGAACGCTGCTGTCGTTCAACGTTGCGCTCTTCGTCGCCTTGAGCAGGATGCGCCCGCCCTCGGCCACCGCGCTGTCGGCGCGGATCGCGCCCGACTGGCTGATGAGCCCGGCATAAATTCCCACTCTTCCTGCGTCCGCGACGATCTGTCCCAGGTTCACCGCCTGGTTGTCCGGCGCAGAAATTTCAACTCTCAGGTTCGGCGTGCCGGGATTCACCAGCTCCACGCTGTTGCCGGCGGCGAGGATCACTTCGCCTTTCGGGCTCGTGATGATCCCGCTGTTCGTGACGCTCGGCCCCACCAGATAGACCTGCCCGCCCGCGCCGGTGGTGATGTTGCCCTGGTTCACCACGCTGCCCGCACCGGGCACCTCGGTGAAGTTCAGCCGCCCCGCCAGGAAGTCGGCATTCGAGAGATTGAGCGTGGAGGCCACCAGCCCCGCCACGTCAATCTGCGCCCCGGCGCCGAACAGGATGCCGTTCGGGTTGATGAGGAACACCCGCCCGTTCGATTGCAGTGCGCCGAGAATCGAAGAGGGATTCTGGGCGATGACGCGGTTCAGGACCGCGCTCGCCGCCGACTGCTGGAGAAAGCGCGTGATTTCATTGGCCCCGATCGAGAAGCTCTGCCAGTTGATGATGGCGTTCGGGGAATTGGTGATCTGAAGAAGATTGCCGCTCTGATTGAAGGCGGCCGTGCCGGAAACGACCGTTGGAGCCGTGGGATTCGCGAGCGCCGTGCTGCCGACGAAACACGATGCAACGGCGACAGCGATCAGTTTCGGAGCAAAGCAGCCCCGGGTGCTTTTCCTGGTCATCGCCCACCCCCCGCGTCCGATGGTCATTGGAAAAACTTCAGCATGAACCGCGCCATCTCGCGGTGCCAGTCGCATTATATATCCCGGAGAGCCCGGCGCCACACCCCGAGAGGCCGGATTGACATCCCCGGCAAGCGTGCGAAAAATCACGGCCGCGCGTATGACCGCATCATGGCTGCTGCGGGCGGCCGGCGATCCGTCCGGCACCGCTTCGGGGTGACACCGGCACAAGCGCCTGACAGATTGCGCTTTTCCGTGGCAAGGCGCGCCGCGACAACTTGTTGATCCCGGCCCGCGCAGGGTGGGCGAAGCCCGCCCTGCGCGCAAAGGAAGATCAGGCGAGCGTGACGGAAGCGTCCGCGACAAAAGCCATCAGTCGCGTCCACGCTCGATCGCCGCGCGCAACTCGCGCTACCCACAGGTCACACCGCGTACCGGCGTGTCAACGCGACCACCCCTTCCGCTTCGCTCCCTCCCCTCCTTGATAAGGAGGGGTGGCGTGAAGCGCCGGGGTGGTGTTATCGAGGCGGGGAGACCACCCCTTCCGCTTCGCTCCCTCCCCTCCTTGATAAGGAGGGGTGGCGTGAAGCGCCGGGGTGGTGTTATCGAGGCGGGGAGACCACCCCTTCCGCTTCGCTCCCTCCCCTCCTTGTCAAGGAGGGGATTAAGGGGTGGTGAAGTTCCTGCGGATTTCCGACAACACGCCCTCGAGGTTTCTCATCACATCCTCATTTTGAAATCGGAGGGTGCGAATTCCCGCGTTCCGCAGGAAACGATCTCGTTGCTGATCACGGCGCTGTGCCGGGTCGCAGTCATGCGCGGCACCGTCCAGCTCGATTGCCACCCTTTCAGAGGGGCAATAGAAGTCCAGCACGTACGGCCCCGCGCTATGCTGACGGCGAAATTTCCGGCCTTCGAGCTGGCTGCGCTGCAAGTACTTCCACAGCCGCGCTTCCGCGAGAGTCAGGCTTGCCCTGAGTTGGCGACGACGTGTTTTGAGCCACGTGAGGTTGTGCAGGTGCATGGGGTCAAAACGTCTTCACCACCCCGGCCGCTGACCACCCCGGCCCTACAGGCCACCCCTCCTAGACTAGGAGGGGAATCACACCCCGGCCCTACAGGCCACCCCTCCTTACCAAGGAGGGGAGGCGTGAAGCGCCGGGGTGGTGTTACCAAGGAGGGGAGACCACCCCTTCCGCTCCGCTCCCTCCCCTCCTTGTGAAGGAGGGGATAAAGGGGTGGTGCCCCCTCCTAGTCTAGGAGGGGGGAAGAGCGCACCACCCCCTAAATCCCCCTCCTAGTCTAGGAGGGGGAAGAGCGCACGCGAGGGGGTGGTTACCACCCTTCCATCACTTCATCCACCGGAAATGCCAGCCCGGCCGATTTCCACACCTGCGCGACCCGCGTGATGGTATCCACGGCTTTCGCGTTCCATTCGAGATGGCGCGAGCGCTTGTCGAAGACCTTGAATTCGCCCGGCGCGGCCTTGCTGCCGAAGCGCTCGTGGAATTTCCCGGCCAGCCCCATCAAGCGTTCCTTGCCGTAGGCCACGATCGTCCAGCTCTTGTTCGCGGCCAGGCCAGTGAGCGCGAGGCTGTAGTGGTAGTGCTCCCAGTAGCGCAGGTAGAGATCGAAGTAGTCGCTGCGCAGGACCTCCCCCTCGCTCATCCCGAGCCACATGGCGTCGCGTTTGGCCCATTCCTCGATGTTCCCGCGCGCGTCGAACCGCCCGTCGAGCGGCAGCCCGGTGGATTTTTCGTAGGTGGACGTGCAGGCCGCGACCGGATGGCGCAGCGTGATGACGTATTCCGTCTTCGGGCCGAGCACCGCGTTGAAGAACGCGCCCTGATAGACCGCCTTGGTGGCCTTCTTCGGCACCACCGTGTAGCCCTCCGCGTCGCGGCGGGCCCGCGCGAAGAACACCTCCATCATCGCGAGGTACTCCGCCATCTGCTGCGTGGCCGCCGTGTAGGCGTTGTAGCGCTCGTCCAGCGCGAACGGCGTGAGGTTGGGAAAGCCGTCGTGCGCGATTACGTTGGGCACGCGCTCCGGATCCTGCCCCAGCGCGAGAAAAAGCTCCTTGGTCAGGTAGGAGCCGCCGTGCCGCGGGCACCCGACCACGCAAATGAAGCGGTAGCGCTCGTGGATCGCTTTCAGCTTCTGCATCGAGCCGATGCTGATCGCCGCCAGCAGGTCGTAAGCACGGTAGATCGCCTTCTGGCCGAGCGGGTCCTGCAGCACCTTGTCGGCGACCGCCTGTGCGTACTGCAAGCGCCGCTCGGCCTCTGTGGGCACCAGCACTTCGCTCAACTGGTCGGACCAGGTCGCCTCCTGCGGCTTGCCCGCGATCTGGTTCTCGAGGAACTCGATCATCGCCGGAGAGATCGGCAGTTCCTTGTCCGTCAGCTTGATCTCAACGCCCATTGCGTCCTCTGGTGATTAGGTGACTGAGTAATTGAGTGATTAAGAGTACCTAACAAAATGAGCGAATGCGTTCGATCGCATGCATTTTCCCCTCCTGCCGGAGGAGGGGTGCCCGCGCCAGCGGGCGGGGTGGTGGGAGTCATGGATGTACCACAACCACCC
>DAIDBG010000190.1 GCA_027310225.1 bacterium
GTCAATGCCTCGGTTCGAAAGAAACTCTTTCGCTCGCAGGCAACTGCTTCACCCGGGCTGGGTGTAGAGAATGAACCGGTCGGCAGCGCCCATAATGACGAAACGTGGAAAGGTGCGGAGAGCGTACTACCCGCGATCGAGCCGCGTCAAGACGCGTCGTCGCGCCTGAGCCGGCGCGCGTTATTGATATAATGGCCCGCCTTTTTCTCGGGCCGAAGCCGATCGCAACCGACGATGAAGCTCATAGGAACGCCGACCAGCCCCTACACGCGCAAGGTGCGCGTGGTCCTCGCCGAGAAACGCATTGACTACGACTTCGTGGTGGATGCCCCGGGGGATGCCGCGACCCGGGTTCCCGAGCTCAACCCGCTCGGCAAGGTGCCGGTGCTGATCACGGACGATGGCACGAACGTTTTCGATTCGCGCGTGATCGTCGAATATCTGGACCACGCGAGCCCGGTTGCGAAGCTCATCCCGGAGGACACGCGCCAGCGCATCCAGGTGCGACGCTGGGAGGCGCTCGCCGATGGCTGTACCGATGCGGTCGTGGCGGTCGTGAGCGAACGGCGACGCGCCCCCGAGAAGCAATCCAGGGGGTGGATCACGCACCAGCAGGGAAAGGTGGATCGCGCTCTGCGCGTGATGTCCGAGGAGCTCGGCGTTCGTACCTGGTGCGGTGGCGAGCACTACAACCTGTCGGACATCGCCGTGGGATGCTGCCTGGGCTATCTTGATCTGCGGGCGCCGGATCTCGGCTGGCGCAGGCTTTACCCCAATCTTGCACGGCTTGAGGAGAAGCTCGCGCAGCGCCCTTCGTTCAAGGACACGGCGCCGCCCGCGGCGTGACCGCGAATGATAAATTGAAGAGTAACGGGTAACAGCAGGCGGTCGCTTGCTTTTCATTCCGCACTTTGTGCTCTGCACTCATCCTTCCGGGACTACCGTTCCCGGCGGGCAGACGCCGTCCTTGAATGCGTCCTCCCCCACTCTTTGCGCGGATTCGATGATTCCGCCGCCTAGGCACACGTTGCTTTCATAGATGACGACAGACTGCCCGGGCGTCACCGCCCACTGCGGTTCCGCAAATTCGATGTCGCAGCGCCCGCCGTCCACGGCAGCGATGGTGCACGGCGCGTCTTTCTGCCGGTAGCGCGTTTTCGCGCCGTACACCCACTGGCAATGCGGCGCCGCGCCGCTGACCCAGCTCAGGTCCACCGCCGTCAACCGGTCGGTGTAGAGCGCAGGGTGATTGTGGCCCTGCACCACGATGAGCCGGTTCAGCTTGAGGTCCTTGCCGGCGACGTACCAGGCGTTGCCGTCGCCTTCGCGGTGCCCGCCGATGCCGAGCCCCTGGCGCTGGCCGATAGTGTGGAACATGAGCCCCTGGTGCCGGCCCGCGACGCGCCCCTCCAGGGTGCGGATCTCGCCGGGATTGTCCGGAAGGTAGCGGTTGAGGAATTCCCGAAACGGCCGCTCGCCGATGAAGCAGATGCCGGTCGAGTCCTTCTTGTCGTGGTTGGGCAGCCCTTCGCGCCGCGCGATCGCGCGCACCTCGCGCTTGTAGATCCGCCCGAGCGGGAACAGGGTCTTCGCGAGCTGCGCCTGGCCGAGGCGGTAGAGAAAATAGCTCTGGTCCTTGGTACCGTCTTCCGCCCTGAGCAACTGGCAGGCGCCGTCCACCTCGCGCACCTGCGCGTAATGGCCGGTGGCGATGCGGTCGGCGCCGAGCCCGAGGGCGTGGTCGAGGAACGCCCGGAACTTGATCTCGGCGTTGCACAGCACGTCCGGATTGGGCGTGCGGCCCATCTGGTATTCACGCAGGAACTCGTTGAAGACGCGCTCCTTGTACTCGGCCGAGAAGTTGACGACGTCAATCTCGATGCCGATCCTCTCCGCCACCGCCACGGCGTCAACCAGGTCCGCGCGCGAGGAGCAGTATTCCTCAGTGTCGTCGTCCTCCCAGTTCTTCATGAACAGGCCCGTGACCTCGTAGCCCTGCTGCTTGAGCAGGAGCGCGGCGACGGAGGAGTCCACGCCGCCCGACATGCCGACGATGACGCGCTTCCCGGTCATGACACCAGAGCCCGTTTCAGAATCCAGGAAGTCAGATGCAGGTATTCAGGGGGTGTGATGGTACAGCACGTCCAGCGGGAAGCGCCGGCCGGCGAGGTAATCGTCAATGCAGCGCATCACGAGCGGAGAGCGGTGGCGGGCCGCCTCGCGGCGAATTTCGTCGGGCGTGAGCCACACGGCGCGGACGATGCCGTCATCGAGCCCGCGGCCCGCGTCATGCCCGGTGATCTCCCCGGTGAATGCGAATCGGATATAGGTCACGGCGTCCGTCGGGTGGTGATACTGATAGACACCGAGGAGCGCGGTTGGTTTGAAGCCACAGGCGGTTTCCTCCAGCGTCTCGCGTGCCACGCCTTCGGCGAGGGATTCGCCGGGATCGAGGTGCCCGGCCGGCTGATTGAACAGGCGCCCGTGCGCGGTGTCATCTTCGACGAGCAGGAAGCGGCCGTCACGCTCGGCCACGGCCGCGACGGTCACGCTGGGTTTCCACATGGCGGGGTCAGATCAGATCGGAACTACTGCATATTACTTCGCGCGGGCGTGCCCGAACAGTGGCGGGTGTACAGAGAAAAAGGGCAGGGTGGAAACCCTGCCCTTTCCGCAAGATCCCCGATCCGGGTTACTTCTTGTCTTCGTCCTTCTTCTTGGCTTCGCCCTTCTTCTTGGGCTCGGCCTTCTTCTTCTCGGTCTTCATTTCCTGCTTTTCTTCCTTCTTTTCTTGCGCAAAGGCGACCGGGGAGATGGTCACCGTTGCGAAGACAGCAGCCAGTAAAGTCGTCAGAAGCTTGCTCATGGTGTTTCCTCTTGATAGTTGAACAGTAGGTTGTTTGCAGCAAACGACCGGTTGTCGGTCAACGCCCATAACGAGCCAGAGTGGCGCGCGGTTGACACCGGGCTGCGCGGCGCATCCTTGCCGCCGCCCAGAAGGAGCAAAAAATATTATTTAAAATAACAAGTTACTTCTTACCTCTGGCATCGCGCGCCAGCCTCCGGCAGCAACCCGGTCACGGGACAGCCGGGCGATATCCCGCGCTCACCGGGGTGGCTGTCGTCAGAGGGCAACGGGCTCGCGCAGGTCGCGCGTCAGCCAGTCGTAGCCGGGCAGGGTGAGGAACTCGACGTAATCGTCGCTCGTGGTGATCCGGTCGAACAGCCGCGCCGCCTCTTCATACTCCCCCGCCTTCCATGCGTCCTCCCCGAGCAGCGCTTTCACCTTCACAAGCTCCTCCGGCAGGAGCTTGCGGAGCAATTCCCTGGTGACCTTGCGGCCATCTTCGAGCACGCCCTTGGGGCTGCGTATCCACTGCCAGATCTGCGAGCGCGAGATCTCGGCGGTGGCGGCATCCTCCATCAGGTTGAACACCGGTACGCAGCCGTTGCCGGCGAGCCATGAGCCGATGTACTGGATGCCGACGCTGATATTGTTGCGCAGACCGGCTTCCGTGATCGGCTTCTCCGGCCGGAAATCGAGCAGGCCGTCCGCCGTAACCTCGATGTCGTTGCGCTTTTTGTGGACCTGGTTCGGTGTCGGCATGTGCCGGTCGAAGACGGCCTTGGCGACCTCCACCAGGCCGGGATGCGCGACCCAGGTGCCGTCGCAGCCGTCGGTCGCCTCGCGGATCTTGTCGGCCCGCACCTTCTCGATCGCGGCCTCGTTTGCGGCCGGATCGTTCTTGATCGGTATCTGGGCCGCCATCCCGCCCATCGCGAACGCATTGCGGCGGTGGCAGGTCTTGATGAGCAGCAGCGCGTAGGCGCGCAGGAAGGGCGCGGTCATCGTGACCTGTGCGCGGTCGGCCAGGCAGAAATTCCCATTCGAGCGGAATTTCTTGATGCAGCTGAAGATATAGTCCCAGCGGCCGATGTTGAGCCCCGCGCAGTGCTGGCGCAGCTCGTAGAGAATCTCATCCATCTCGAATGCCGCGAGCACGGTCTCGATCAGCGCGGTAGCCCTGACCGTCCCCACCGGAACGCCCAGCTCGCGCTGTGCGGTGATGAAGATGTCGTTCCACAGCCGCGCTTCGAGATGGCTTTCCATCTTGGGAAGATAGAAGTACGGTCCACTGTCGCGCGCCAGCAGCGCTTTCGCGTTGTGGAAGAAATACAGCGCGAAATCGAAGATCGCCCCGGATACCGGCGCGCCGTCCACCCGCACGTGCCGCTCCATGAGGTGCCAGCCGCGGGGGCGCACCAGCAGAGTGGCGGTCTTGTCGTTGAGGCGATAATGCCTGCCTTCGGGGCTGACGTACTCGATGGTCCGGTTTGCCGCATCGCGGAGATTGATCTGGCCCTCGAGCATGTTTTCCCACGTCGGCGTGTTCGCGTCCTCGAAATCGGCCATGAACACGCTCGCGCCGCAGTTGAGGGCGTTGATCACCATCTTGCGGTCGGTCGGCCCGGTGATCTCGAAGCGGCGGTCCTGCAGGTCGCGCGGCGCGGGCGCCACGCTCCACTCGGAGTCGCGGATAGGCTTCGTGTCCGGCAGAAAGCCGGGCAGCTTGCCGGCATCGAACTCGGCCTGCCGCTGCACGCGCAACTGCATTAGCTCGCGGCGCCGCGCCTCGAACTTGCGCGCGAGCCTGGCGACGAAGGCGAGCGCCTGCGGCGTCAGAATCTCGCTGAACTGGGATGTGATCCTACCCAGGATTTCAACGCCAGCCGGTGCTGAGGGGGAGTGATTCATGGCTGTTTCATCCTCGAGATGTTGGTTTCGCCGCTAGGGCCGCACCCCTAAATGTCACATCGTAAAATTCAGTGTCGCAGTTCATGCTGCGATGCATTATACCTAAATTTAGAATAAGTCCAGCTCGATCCGGCCGCTTGATAGGCATGGAAGTGCTGAACCGGGCCGCGGAAGGAACGCGCGCGGCCATTTGCTATAATGCCGCCCTTTCCGAAGACCGGCCCCATGCGCTGCGGCGCAACGCCCCTTCCCTACCATCCAATCAGCAAACGACAGGAGCAAGCAGTGGCGAAGATCAAGGTAAAGAACCCCATCGTGGAGATGGACGGCGACGAGATGACGCGGATCATCTGGCAGAAAATCCGCGAGAAGCTGATCCTTCCCTATCTCGACGTTGACCTGAAGTATTACGACCTTGCTATCCAGAACCGCGACAAGACCGCCGACCAGGTGACGGTGGACTCGGCGAACGCGACGAAGCGGCACGGGGTCGCAGTGAAATGCGCTACCATCACCCATGACGAGGCGCGAGTAAGGGAGTTCGGCTCGCCCAAGATGCTCCCTTCTCCGAACGGCACGATCCGCAACATCCTGAACGGTACGATTTTCCGCGAGCCCATCATCTGCGGGAACGTTCCGCGCATCGTTTCCCACTGGGACAAGCCGGTCGTCATCGGGCGCCACGGCTTCGGCGACCAGTACAAGGCCACCGAGATCAAGTATGACGGGCCCGGCACCATCAAGCTCACGTTCATTCCGGCCGACGGCTCGGCGCCGGTCGAACGCGAGGTTTACAAGGCGCCCGGTGCCGGGGTGACAATGGCGATATTCAACCAGGACGAGTCAATCCGCGGCTTCGCCCGCGCCTGCTTCAACTACGCGCTGGGCCGCCATTACCCGGTCTATCTCTCGACCAAGAACACCATCCTCAAGATCTACGACGGCCGCTTCAAGATGATCTTCGAGGAAGTGTTCGCCAGGGAATTCAAGGCGCAATTCGACGCGGCCGGGCTTACTTTCGAGCACCGGTTGATCGACGACATGGTAGCCGCGAGCCTAAAATGGAGCGGCGGCTACCTGTGGGCGTGCAAGAACTACGACGGCGACGTGCAGTCGGACACCGTCGCGCAGGGCTATGGCTCCCTCGGGCTGATGACCTCGGTGCTGACTACCCCGGACGGCAAGACCGTAGAAGCGGAGGCCGCGCACGGCACCGTCACCCGTCACTACCGGCTGCACCAGCAGGGCAAGCCGACCTCGACCAACCCCATTGCCTCGATCTACGCCTGGACCCGCGGGCTGCAGTACCGCGGCAGGCTCGACAGTACTCCGGACGTGGTGAATTTCGCGCTGGCGCTGGAAAAGGTCTGCGTGGACGTCGTGGAGTCGGGGAAGATGACCAAGGATCTCGCGATCCTGATCCGCCCGGATCACCCGTTCCTCACCACCGATGATTTCATGGACGCGGTTGACGCTGAGCTCAGGCGCCGCATGAAGTAGATCGCGCGGCCGCGCGAGGCGGCCCTGGGCGTGCGCGGGAAAAGGGCGCCCCAATAGGCAAAGCCCACGCTACCGCGTAGGTTGCGTGGGCTTTCTGAGGTAGGCAGGTGTCGCCGGTCAGGCCGGCATAAGGCTCAGGAAACCGCCTGGATGTTGGAGGCTTGCTTGCCTTTGGGGCCCTGGGTCACTTCGAACGACACCTTCTGGCCTTCCTTGAGGGTCTTGAAACCGCTCATCTGGATGGCCGAAAAGTGCGCGAACAGATCCTCGCTGCCGTCGTCCGGGGTGATGAATCCGTAGCCCTTGGCGTCGTTGAACCACTTCACCGTACCTGTTGCCATACACCTACCTCTGCTGGAGATTAGCGGGCATGACGCCCGCACGCTGTTTGAGTTTCAAGATCGCGTACGGGCCAAACCGGTACAGCGAAAAAGCTTGAAGCCAAACGCCCATACGCTTTCTAGGCCATTTGTGGGTGGAAGTCAAGTATGGCCCGTGGAACACGTCATGGGCGCTACTTGAAAATTTCCCCATTATGGTGAAAATATCAACCGAGGAACGCGGGATGGACTGCGGTTTCGGGCATGGCTATTCGACATCGCGAAGACACGGTTCTCGAGGCGAAGAAAGCCAAGGTCAAGGCGCCTCCGATGTTCAAGGTGCTGCTGCTGAACGACGACTATACGCCGATGGACTTTGTCGTCATGGTGCTGCAGAAGTTCTTTGCGCTGAGCCGGGAAAAGGCCACGCAGATCATGCTCAAGGTGCACCGGGAAGGCATCGGGGTATGCGGCATCTACCCCCGGGACGTCGCCGCGACGAAGGTGGAGCAGGTAAAATCGTACGCCAAACAGCACCAACATCCGTTACAGTGTGTAATGGAAGAAATGTGACATGATCGCGCAAGAGCTCGAAGTCAGCCTGCACATGGCCTTCATGGAGGCGCGGCAGAAGCGCCACGAGTTCATCACCGTGGAGCATCTGCTGCTGGCGCTGCTCGACAATCCCTCGGCCTCCGAGGTGCTGCGGGCCTGCGCGGCCGATATCGAGGACCTGAGGAAGCTGCTCGCCGAGTTCGTCGCGGAGCACACCCCCGTGCTGGCGGGCGAGAACGCCGATACCCAGCCCACGCTCGGCTTCCAGCGGGTGATCCAGCGGGCGATCCTCCATGTGCAGTCCTCCGGCAAGAAGGAAGTGACCGGCGCCAACGTGCTGGTGGCGATTTTCGGCGAGAAGGACTCGCACGCGGTCTATTTCCTGCACCAGAAGGGCGTCACCCGCCTCGATGTCGTGAACTACATTTCTCACGGCATCACCAAGGTCCCCCAGGCCGCGCCGTCGAAGGCCGACCATGAGGTCGAGACCGAGCAGGACGCCGCGCCGGGCGGGGCGCTGGAGAACTACACGCTCAATCTCAATGCGCTCGCGCTGGCCGGCAAGATTGATCCCCTGATCGGGCGCGAAAAGGAGATCGAGCGCGTGATCCAGACGCTGTGCCGCCGGCGCAAGAACAACCCGCTGCTGGTGGGCGAGGCCGGCGTGGGCAAGACCGCGATCGCGGAGGGCCTCGCGCGCCGCATCGTGGAGGGTGACGTTCCCGAGGTGCTCAAGCGCTGCCACGTCTATGCGCTCGACATGGGCGCGCTGCTCGCCGGGACCAAGTATCGCGGCGATTTCGAGCAGCGGCTGAAAGCCGTGCTCAAGCAGCTCGTGGATAACCCCAGCGCGATCCTGATCATCGACGAGATCCACACGCTGATCGGGGCGGGCGCCGCCTCCGGCGGGACGCTGGATGCCTCCAACCTGCTCAAGCCCGCGCTGCAGACCGGACAACTGAAGTGCCTCGGCGCCACTACCTACAACGAGTATCGCGGCGTGTTCGAGAAGGACCACGCGCTCTCCCGCCGCTTCCAGAAGGTTGACGTGCTGGAGCCTTCGGTGCCGGAGACCATCGCCATCCTCAAAGGGCTGAAATCGCGCTTCGAGGCGCACCACGGCGTGAAGTACATGGCTGCGGCGCTGACCGCCGCGGCGGAGCTCTCGGCGCGTTTCATCAACGACCGGCACCTGCCGGACAAGGCGATCGACGTGATCGACGAGGCGGGCGCGGCGCAGAAGATCCTGCCGAAGGCCCGGCAGAAGCGCATCATCGGCAGGCACGAGATCGAGGAGATCGTCTCCAAGATCACGCGCGTCCCGGTGCAGGCGGTGTCGGCGGACGACCGCAATGCGCTGAGGAACCTCGACCGCGACCTCAAGGCCGTGGTGTTCGGCCAGGACAAGGCGATTGGCGCGCTCTCCGCCGCGATCAAAATGGCGCGCAGCGGCCTCGGCAACCCGCAGAAGCCGATCGGCTGCTTTCTGTTCTCGGGACCGACCGGCGTGGGCAAGACCGAGGTCGCGCGCCAGCTCGCCTACATCATGGGGGTGGAGCTCACCCGCTTCGACATGTCGGAGTACATGGAGCGGCACGCAGTCTCGCGCCTGATCGGCGCGCCGCCCGGATACATCGGTTTCGACCAGGGCGGGCTGCTGACGGAGGCGATCACCAAGCACCCGTATTCGGTGCTGTTGCTCGACGAGATCGAGAAGGCGCACCCCGACATCTTCAACATCCTGCTGCAGGTGATGGATCACGGCACGCTCACCGACAACAACGGGCGCAAGGCCGATTTCCGCAACGTGGTAATCGTCATGACCACCAACGCCGGGGCCTCCGAGCTTTCGAAAAGCGGGATGGGCTTTACCCCCACCCGGGAGGCGGGCGACGAGATGGTCGAGATCCGGCGCATGTTCACGCCGGAATTCCGCAACCGGCTCGACGCCATCATCTCGTTCAACGCGCTCGATCCCCACATCATCCTGCGCGTGGTGGACAAGTTCCTGATGCAGCTCGAGCAGCAGCTCGAGGAGAAGAAGGTCGAGCCGACCTTCACCGCGGCGCTGCGCGAGTACCTGGCGAAGAAGGGCTTTGATCCCCAGATGGGCGCGCGCCCGATGGCGCGGCTCATCCAGGATATCATCCGCTCGGCGCTCGCCGACGAGCTGCTGTTCGGGCGGCTCGCCCACGGCGGCAAGGTAACGGTGGACATCGGCCCCGACGAGAAGATCCGACTGGTCTTCGCCGAGGAGCCCGCCAGCGTCGCCTGAGCGGCGGGCGGATTGCTCCTGCGGAAGCCGCCCCGACCCCGTCCGGAGCCTTTTCGTTTCCCGCTTGGGGTTGCCGCAGGCGTGTCACAAACATAACCCTGCCCCTGAAGGGGGAGCCGACGCCTATTTCTTGCGCGGCGACCCCGGTCGCACGAACCACCAGGACAGTGCCACCACCAGCGCGAACAGCACGTAGGCAGTCGTGAACACCCACTCCGGGAAGTCGTAGAACAGGATGCGCTGAACCCAGCGCGCGATAAAACTCCTCTCCGCGGCCACACCGCGCAGCGCGTCCTCCCAGACCGTGAGCGGGCACACCGCTCCCACGACCGATTCGGCGGCGACATACGCGATTGCCGCCAGGTGCGCGATGCGAAACCAGAAGTTGCGCACCCAGCGCCAGCCCGCCGCCGCGCCGATCCAGATCGCCGCGAGCCCGCCCACGACGAACGACACGAACGCGAAATGCACGATGAGCACAATGTCCGCGAGTAAGGGATTCATGCGTCGCTCATCGTGCATTAACAGGAAACAGATGCCGGCGGGTGAGACGCCGAACCTCCCCTTCCGGACGCGTTCGTTCGAAACATCCTGGATCCATTAATCCTTCTCGATGGGTCGAGAAGGATCGGCGACCCATTCGCTCCAGGAGCCGGGGTAAAGGCGCGAGCCGGTGAGGCCGGCGATCTCCATCGCGAGCAGATTGTGGCAGGCACTGACGCCGCTGCCGCAGTAGTGCACGACGTCGGCGGGCGCGGCCGCGCCGATCACCGCGTTGAACTCCTGTCGCAGCGCCGCCGCCGGCTTGAACCGGCCCCCGGCGTCGAGGTTGAGCCTGAAGAAGCGATTCGCGGCCCCGGGTATGCGGCCGGCCACGGGATCGAGCGTTTCGTTCTCGCCGCGAAAGCGATCCGGGCTGCGCGCATCGAGCAAGAGCGGCCCGGGTTTCCCGAGATTGGCGGCGATGGTCTCTGTATCGAGCAATAGATCTGTCCTGGGTCGCGAGGCGAAGCGCGCCGCTTTTATCACTGGGATTTGGTCCGTTATGGGATGCAGGGCGTTCAGCCACGCATCCCATCCGCCGTCCAGCACCGCCGCGGCTTCGTGTCCCATCCAGCGCAGCATCCACCACAGGCGGGCGGCATAAACTCCGCCGCTTGCGTCATACGCGACAACCTGTGACGCGTTGGAGATGCCAAGCTCTCCCAGCCACTGCGCGAAATTTCCCGGCGCCAGGAGCGGATGCCGGCCGTTGCGTCCGGTGAGCGGCGCGGAGAGGTCCTCGTCGAGGTGCACGAAGCGCGCCCCGGGGATGTGCGACCCGGCGTAGGCTTGCAGCCCGGCGGCGGTGTTCGCGAGATCGTGCCGGCAGTCGCATACCACCCAGCCGGCATCATCGAGATGCGCGGCCAGGTCGGCAGTGGAGATGAGGGTGGTAAACAAATGTAAACCCGGCCTATTTATATTGTACGGCATCCCGCCGAGTGGGCGCACAGCGGCTATTGCGAGATCCAGGCCCCGCCGCAGTGCTATGCCGTCATCGATCTTCCGGGATTGAGCGCGCCCAGAAAGGCTACCAGCGGTCATTCCTGCAATCAGGATGAGGGGGTCAGTGTAACTTTTCCGCGGCGTGACTTTCGCGCTTGATGGAAATCTTACACTGGCCCGATTTATCGCTTACGCTATCCGAGATTAGCACCCATTTGGGCATTCACTACACGACGGTGAGCAAAGTGATCAATGAGGCGAGGCGGGGCAAATGAGCAAACTGATATTTCAAGACCTGACCCCCTTCACCGCGCGAGCACCCCGATCCCGAGCGCGGTGCGCATGCCTGAACGATTCACGACGGGTTGGACAGCAGGCCGGCGAAGGAAAATCCCGCACCTATAATCGGCTGGTGCCGATCCCCTCGCGCCTCGCCGTCGCGCCCGCGCTGGCGCTCGTCTTGGCGGTTGCGGCCGGCCCGCGCAGCGCGCTCGCCTGGGGTCCGGAAGCCCATCGCATCGCAGGCGACATCGCGCAGCGGCTTCTCACCGAACGCGCCGCGCGCGAAGTGGCCGGGCTGCTCAGGTATGACCGGCTTGCGGACCGCAGGCCCTCGGGTCGCAGCACCCTCGGCGAGATCGCCAACTGGGCCGACGAGATCCGCAGCGAGCCTTGGTCGAGGAAATACTCGAGATGGCATTACGACGACATCCCGCTGTGCGGGACTGCGCCGCAAGCGAAGATCTGCCCGCGCGGCAACTGCGCCTCCGCGCGGCTCGAGCAGCAGCTCGGGATTCTCAAGGACCGGGGAAAGCGCTGGCGCGAGCGCAACGAGGCGCTCAAATGGGTGGTGCACCTCGTGGCGGACATCCATCAGCCGCTGCACGCCGCCGACAACGGCGACCGGGGCGGCAACCGCATCGTGGTCACGTTCTTCGGCGCGGGCGCGGGCCGCTGGGGGTCGCTCAACCTGCACGCCATCTGGGACGAGCAACTGGTCGAGCGCCTGCTGGCCGCGCGCGGCGGCGAGGCGGCGATCGCCGCCGCGCCGATCGCGCAGGCGGAACGGTCCGCCTGGGAAAAAGGCTCGGTCCGCGACTGGACGGCCGAATCGAACGCGCTCGCGCGCAGCGCCGCGTACGGAAACATTCCGGGCTTCCGCTGCGGCGCCGCGGTTACCCAGCCGGTCGCGATCGCCGACGCCTATTACTCGGCCGTGGCGCCGCACCTCGAGCGGCAGTTCAGGAAAGCGGGCGTGCGCCTCGCGAAGCTGGTGAACGAGGCGCTCGACTCCCGCTAGTTGTGGCAGCATGGTCGTAGGGGCACGGTAGCTTGGCACCGACCCCGTGGCCGATTTGCCTGCCGTTCGCACATCCTGTTGACTTGCGTTTAAACATCGTGTTTGATCCCGCTCACGACCCGCCCGGATCGCGGTCGTCTGCAGGGAGGGGGAGCCCGCATGAACATAAGACCGAATATGCGCACGCTGCGTGCGCTCTCACAGCCATGCCACCGGATCAGCGCGGCGGGCGTACTGCCGGATTGATTTTCCTATTGCCCATCGTCCGGTGGCTGGCGAGCGGCTGGTCGCTGTGGAGGGTCGCCCGCTTCGCGCTCTCCTGGTGGCGGCGCCTCGTGGCGCGCGCATGAGGCGCCTCTCGGTCCGGCCGCTGCGCGCGGCGCTCGAGCTGGTCGAGCGCGAGCGCCGGTTCCTGGCTTCCGAGATGGCGCAGGTCAAGGGCCTGATGCCACTTCTCATGAAGCCGCGCAACAAGCAGAAGTGGACGCAAGAGGATCTTGCCGAGCTGGGCGCCCAACTGCGCCGGCTGACGCGGATCTCGCCGTACCTGGTGGTACTCGCCATGCCCGGGGGGCTCGCGCTGCTGCCGGCGCTCGCCTGGTGGCTCGACCGCCGGCGGCGCGGGCGTGCCAAGACCGGCATCCCCGCGATGCTCGAGTTCGAGACCGCGGGAGCTGCGCTGCGCGTGCAGGTCTCGGGCGACTGGACCTACAACGTGCTGCGCGTGCGCAGCCGCGAGCTGCGCCGCCGGCTTGCCGAGCAGCGC
>DAIDBG010000197.1 GCA_027310225.1 bacterium
TTGGCGACGTAGATCGCGGGCTTGGCCGTGAGCAGGCACAACAGCTTGAGCCGCTCCCGTTCCTCGGCTTCGAGCGTCAGCGCGCGCACCGGTTTTCCCTGATCGAGCTGCGCCCGCGCCTGCAGCAACACGGCTTCGAGCTTCGCCGCCTCCTTGTCGCCCGATCGCGCCTTTGGCGTCGCGCGCGCAAGCGCCTTGTCCACGGTGGCGAGGTCAGCAAGCGCGAGCTCGGTCTGTATGGTCTCGATGTCCGCGACCGGATCAACGCGTCCCGCAACGTGAACGACGTTGTCGTTCTCGAAGCAGCGCACCAGGTTGATGATGCCGTCGGTCTCGCGGATGTGCGCGAGAAACTGGTTTCCCAGTCCCTCGCCCTTGGACGCGCCCGCGACCAGTCCTGCGATGTCCACGAACTCCACCACCGCCGGCGTCACTTTCTCCGGCCCGACGAGCTGCGCCAGGCGGCCCAGCCGCGCGTCGGGCACCGGCACGATGCCGACGTTGGGCTCGATGGTGCAGAACGGATAGTTCTCGGCCGGGATGGCGGCTCGGGTGAGCGCGTTGAACAGCGTGGACTTGCCGACGTTGGGCAGGCCCACGATCCCGCATTTGAGGCTCATTGCTTGCGCGCCGGACCGGCTGTCGGCAGGAATTTCTTCAGCAGGGAACCGAGCGTGCCTTTCTTTTCAGTTTTTTCGGTCTTTTCGGTCTTTTCGCTTTTTTCGGGCGCTTCCGGTTTCGCGATCTTGCCGGGCTTGTCCTTCGGGTCCGGCTTCCCCGGCCGCTCGGCGATCCCGGCCTGCTCCTGAGTGTGGAGCTTCAGCATCGCGCCCTGCAGATCGCCGGCGAGCACGAGCGGCAGCACTTCCAGCGCGCGCGCGATCGCGGCGTCAATGGCGGCGCGCTCGTCCGGCGTCGGCTTTTGCAGCACGAAATCGGTGACCGCCCTTTTGTCGCCGGGGTGCCCGATGCCGATGCGCAGCCGCCAGTAATCGTGCGAGCCGAGCCGGGCCGAGATGTCCTTCAGTCCATTATGGCCGGCGATGCCGCCGCCCTGCTTGATCCGCGCCACGCCCGGCGCGAAGTCGAGCTCGTCGTGCGCGACCAGGATCTCGGCGGGCGCGATCTTGAAGAAGCTCGCCAGCATCTGGACCGGTCTGCCGCTCGCGTTCATGTAGTTCTGCGGGAGCAGCAACCACGCGCCGCTCGACTCGTGCCGCCCGACGAGCGCCTGGAACTTCGCGTCCTTGCGCAGCACCGTGTGGGTCTCCGCGGCAAGGCGCTCGACGAGCCAGAACCCGGCGTTGTGCCGGGTCGCCTCGTACTGCCTGCCGGGATTGCCGAGCCCGACGATGAGTTTCATCGCTTAACCGCCAAACGCAATGGGCGCCAGAGACGCCAGGGAAACTGAACAGTCGCTCGGTGCCATGACCTCCATTGCGTCCTTTGCGTCCTTGGCGTTGAGAGGTTCGCGCCCGTCAACAAAAAGCCCGCCGGTGCGTCACCCTGGCGGGCCGGCAAGCGCGGGCGGCGCTTATTCCTTTTCCTTCTTGCCCGCGCCCTTCTCCTTCTTCTCGGCAACGGCCGGCTCCTTCTTCTCCGCGGCGGCCGGCTCCTTCTTCTCGCCTCCCGCGGCCGCTTCGGCAGCTTCCTCGCCTTCGGCCGGCACCTCACCGATGATCTCGGTCACCGGCGCGGCCACTTCTTCCTCGATCACGATTTCCTTCGGCACGTGCACCGACACCACCGCCGGATTCTCGTGCCTGAGCTTGGCCGTCGGCTCCACCCCCCTGGGCATGGCGAGGTCGTTGACGTGCAGCGTCTGATTGAGCTGCATCTCCTTGAGGTCCACCTCGATGAACCCCGGCAGGTCGTCCGGCAGGCACCGGATATCGAGGTCGTTCATCGTGTGCTGCACCACGCCGCCGCCGGTCTTCACGCCCGGGCAGACCTCGGCGTTCTGGAAATGCAGCGGCACCCTCATGTGAATCTTGCGGTCCTTCTCCACGCGCTGGAAGTCCACGTGCAGCACCTGCTGCTTCCAGGGATGCATCTGGTAGTCGCGCAGCAGCACCTGCAGGCTCTGCCCGTCCACCGCGAGCTCGAGAACGGAGGCATGGAACGCCTCGAGCTTCAGCTGGCGCAGCAGCGCCTGGTGGTCGAGTTCGACGTTCTGCGCCGGCTTGTCCGCCCCGTAGATGATGGCCGGCACGCGGCCGCTCGCGCGCAGGCGGCGGTTCGCACTCGATCCTTGTCGCGCGCGCGGGTATGCAGTCACTTCGATCTTCATC
>DAIDBG010000247.1 GCA_027310225.1 bacterium
CCCTGGTGCGGCTGACCGCGCCGCCGCGGAGTGGCTTCGTTGGGGTTTGTTTGGCTACATTCGGGCCATTTTCAACGACCTGGCGGCTTGAAATTGGCTTCGATTGGCTTCGTTTTTTAAGTCAAGTTGCTGATGGCGCGACACCTGGCGGCTTCGTTCGTCTCCTGTGAATATTTCTTCTCCTCGCCTCGATTGCGCCCGGCCGCCGGCGGCTTGCGGGCAGCCGGGGCGGCAAGCGTCAGCACGATCGCCGGTATGATGAGTAGCATATGCACCTAGCCTATCACAAACGGACGGCCTTGTCAAGTAAAAAATGCCGCCGGGCGGGCGCGCCCCGGCGACGGTGATGTAACTCTCTGTGTGTAAAAGGAGGGGGGTGTAAGTTGGTTCTGCTTAGCAGGCAAGGACCAAATCCTTCGAAAGGAGACTTACACCCCGATGGGAAGAGTATTCCGATGGACGGAGCAATTTCAACATTTTGTGGAGGAGGTGAAGGAGAGCTTTTGGGGAGACCTGTGTGGACGAACGAAGCTGCAGTGGACGGAGTTCTTGGAGGCGGAATCGTGCAAGGAGCGGGACCGCTACCTGGGGGTGCGGGACTACGCGCGGGGGAGCGAGAAGCGGCGGGGTTATCGCAACGGATTTTATGTTCGCGATTTCGTGACTCGACTGGGGACGCTGCGCCTGCGGATTGCGCGCAGCCGCGACCGGAGCTTTCTGCCGCGAGCCATCGAGCGGTTTCAGCGGCGGGCCGAAGAGGTGATGATGCTGATCCGGGAAGCATTCTTGCGCGGCATCTCGACCCGGCAGGTGGGGCGGGTGGTGGCGATCCTGACCGGCGAGGTGGTGAGCGCCCAGACGGTGTCGAAGCTGAGCCGGGCGTTGGACCGAGCCGTGAAGGTATTCCAGCAGGCGCCGTTGAAGGACGAGTGGGCGTACCTGTTTCTGGACGGGGTGAGCCTGCGCGTGCGGCGGCCGAGCGGGCGCCAAGCCGTGCAAATGCTGGTCGCCTACGGGGTGCGGCTCGACGGTAGCCGTCAACTGCTGGCCTTTCTGCGCAGCCGGGGCGAAAGCCAAGCCGCCTGGGAAGGATTGTTGAACGACCTCTATGCGCGGGGTCTGACGGGGAAGAATCTGTTGCTGATTGTCACCGACGGCTGTCCGGGCCTGGCCGCGGCCATTCCGACCGTCTATCCGCACGTCAAGCATCAGCGCTGCTGGGTGCACAAGATGCGGAACATCCTCGAGCACGTTCGCAAGCGGGATTACGAGGCCGTGAAGCGCGACGCCCAGGCGATCTATCGAGCCGAGGGGCGGCGCGAGGCCGAGCGCGCCTTTCGAGTCTTCCGGGTTCACTGGCAGGAGGCCTATGCGGGCATGGTGAAGCGGCTCGAAAAGGACCTGCCCGAGCTGCTCACCTTCTTGGACTTCCCGCGCCACCTCTGGAAAAAGCTGCGCACCACCAATGTCATCGAGCGGTGTTTCGTGGAGGTGCGCCGGCGCACGCGACCCATGGTCTGCTTCGTCAACGTCGCCAGCGTGGATCGGATTATCTATGCCATCTTCAACGGCTACAACGAACGCACCGAATGGCGGAACCGCACCCTCCGCCTTTTTACACAAGCAGCTTGACATCACCCGACTCGCCCCCCCGTTGCGGGCGCAGCCGAAACTCGATATTCTATTTCTGCCCAAATAATTGCATACGGCGCACGCTATGGACCGCGTTCTGATCCTGCACTATCACGAAATCTGGCTGAAGGGCGGCAATAAGAATTATTTCCTGAGCCGCCTCATCTCGGCCGTCAAGCGGGCGACGGAGGGCCTCCCCGTCGGGACGTTGCGTTTCACCTCCGACCGGCTGATTCTCGAGCCCCGGGACGAAGCCGCGCTGCCGGAAATCATCTCGCGGCTGAAGCGCGTCTTCGGACTCGCGTACATCGCCTTAGCGCGAACGGTTCCGGCGGAGATCGAAGCCATGTCGCACGTGGCGCGCGAAATGATGGAAGTCGCCGACCCGCAGACCTTCGCCGTGCGCGCCAAGATCGCCGGCAATGAGTTCGAGATGAATTCGATGCAACTCGAGCGCGCGCTGGGGCAAACGATTCTCGACCACCTGAGCTC
>DAIDBG010000254.1 GCA_027310225.1 bacterium
GCTGTAAGAGGGTATTTATTGATCGGAAACCGTCGCTCAGGTGGCCTGCATCCGATGCCTCCTCTTCACCTGAACAAGTCGGTTCATCGGCATGCCTCGCGATCGACTTCTCCTTGCCCCGCTTAACCTACCAGAGCCATCAGGATGACAGCAACCCCTTCCAACCCGCTTTTCCATTTAGCAGCTTGTCGGGGCAGCGAAAGCCCGACAAGCTGCTAGGGAGCGGCGGCGCGGGCAAGGGCGCCCGCGTCGTCGAGCCCGGCGATGTCCCAGCACAGGGTGATCAGCTCGGCAATCCGCGCGGCCGGAAGGACCCCCGTGGCGAGGCCGCGGAACTTCGCTTCGAGATCATCGTCGCTCATCGGCCGCGCGAGCGTCCCCAGCGCGTGCTCCACGTGCGTCGAAACCACACGGCCGTCCCGGGTGCGGATGGTAACACGCGCCTCGGTCTTGCGTAGGGAAGGGTCGGCGCGCGCGCTGACACGGCCCCGCAGCGCGGCGACCCGCGGATCGCGCACGCAGGCATCGCTGAACTGCGGCTCTCCCGCCGCGCCGTGGACGATCGCCGCTGCCGCGGCGTGGTAGATGCTGAATTTCCCCTCGAGGCCGGTTCGCGGAGACTCGATGCCCGTCAGCTCCGGCACGAGGGGGCTCACGGCGAGCTCGATGCGGTCCACGTTCTGCGCGTCCAGCCGGTGCTCGCGCGCGAGCCCGATGCAGCCGTCTATCGCGGCGTGCATCACGAGCCCGCAGGCATAGGGCTTGTACATGTTGGACAGCAGCTCGAAGCGCTCGCCCAGGCCCGCGGTGATCACCTCGGGATCGAACCGGGTGGAGGCGACGCGGGCGAAGCCGCGCGGCGCCTCGATCGCGCGCTCCGAGGAGGTGAAATTCCTCGCCGCGAGGAGGGCCGCGGTGAGGCCATTCTGCGCGGCGCGCCCTGGGTGAAGGCTCTTGCAGTCCGAGCCGAACATCTCGCGCAGCCCCGCGGACTGCGTCGCCGCGATGCCAAGCGCCCACGCCATCTGCTGCTCGGTGAGCCGCAGGAGCCTGCCGCAGGCCGCCGCGGCGCCGAACACCCCCGCGGTGCCGGTGATGTGCCAGCCGATATCATAGTGCTCCGGGAATACGGACAGCCCGACGCGGCACTCCGCCTCCACGCCCAGCACGAAAGCGTGGATGAGCTCCTCGCCGCGCACCGCGCGCCACTCCGCGAACGCGAGAGCCGCGGGCAGCACCGGCGCGCTGGGATGCACCGCGCGCGCGTGAGTGTCGTCGAAATCGAGCACGTGCGAGGCGATGCCGTTCACGAAGGCCGCAGTGAGAATGTCGAGGCGCTCGCTTCGGCCCAGCACGGTGGCCTGCGGCGGGCCGGCAAATTCGCGGACCGCGGCGAGCGCCCGCTCGACGGTCGCATGGCGCGAGGCTCCAATCGCGCAGCCGAGCCAGTTCAAGAGCGCCCGCGCCGCCTCGTGGCGCACCCGCTGCGGGATGTCCGCCCAGCGGGAATTCACGAGATAGCGCGCGAGCGTGCGGGTCACTTCCATGCAAGGGATGAGGGATGACGAGTCGTTCCAGGTCACCGTTTTATTCGACGCGCGCGCCGGAGGCCAGCACCGCTTTTCCCCATTTAGCGATCTCGGCCTTGATGTGGGCGCGGAACTCCTCCGGCGTCGAGCCGATGGGATCTGCGCCCTGCGAGACCAGGCGCTCGCGGATATCGGGCATCTGCGCGATCTTCCTCAATTCGCCGCCCAGGCGGGAAACGATTTCCTTTGGCGTGCCGGCTGGCGCGAGCAGGCCGAACCACGTGCTGGTGTCGAAGCCCGGCAGGCCCGATTCCGCCACGGTGGGGAGGTCCCGGGCAGCCGCGCTGCGCTTGGCGCTGCTCACGGCGAGCGCGCGCAGCCGCTTCGCTTCGACCTGGGGCAGCACCGACAGCGCGTTGGCGAACATCATCTGCACCTGTCCCGAGAGCAGATCGGTGACGGCGAGGGGCGTGCCCTTGTACGGGACATGAACGAGGCTCACCTTCGCCTGCATCTTGAAGATCTCGGTGGTGAGGTGCGGGGTGCTGCCGTTCCCGGTCGAGGCGAACGCCAGCTCGTTGGGCTTCGCTCTTGCAAGCGCAATCAGCTCCTTGACGTTTCTCACCGGGAGCGACGGGTGCACTACCAGCACGAATGGCGTGGACGCGAGGAGCGAGACGGGCTCGAAGTCCCGCTCGAGGCTGTAGCCGAGCTTCTTGTAGAGGGTCTGGCTGATCGCGATCGAGGCCGGCGCCATGAGGAGCGTGTAGCCGTCCGGCGCAGCGCGCGCCGCGACCTCGGCGCCGATGTTGCCCGCGGCGCCGGCCCGGTTGTCGGAGACGAACTGCTGCCCGAGCGCCTCGGTGAGCTTGGGGGTGAGCAGGCGCGTGACGATGTCAACGCCCGCACCCGGCGGGAACGGCACGATGACGCGCACGGGCTTGACCGGATAACCCTGCGCCGCGGCGTGAGCGATGCCGAGCGCGAAATACGCGAGCAGTGCCGTCAGGCTGGAGCAGAATGCAGTGCGCATCGGCGGTCTCCAGGATTTCGTTGCGTACCGCGCGCGACACCGTGGCGGCAATATCGTTTTCAACGCGGCCCACGCCGGGTCAGGCCGGTTGAGTTTCATGATACCAGAGCACCCGCGCCGCGGCGGCGCACAGAGCGTTGCGGAAACGGATCGTGGCCATGCGCAAAATCCGGCAACGGGGCCCACCCGTTGGGCTAAAATATCGCGTTTTCCAGAGTGGGGGGGACATGAAGAAGCCGCTGGTGGGCATCGTGATGGGCAGCCAGAGCGACTGGGAGGTGATGCAGCACGCGGCGCGGAGTCTCGCGGACCTCGGCGTGCCGTATGAAGCGCGCGCGTTGTCGGCGCACCGCACGCCTGAGCTGCTGATCGAATGGGTGGACGGGCTGGCGGGACAGGGCGCGAAGTGTTTCATCGCCGGCGCCGGCGGCGCGGCCCACCTCGCGGGCGTGGTGGCGGCAAGGACCACGCTGCCGGTGCTGGGCGTACCGATGCCCTCGAAGCACCTGCAGGGGCTCGACTCGCTGCTCTCCATCGTGCAGATGCCGAAGGGGATCCCCGTCGCGACCTTCGCCATCGGCGAGGCGGGGGCCGCCAACGCCGGATTGTTCGCGGCGGCGATGCTCGCGCTCGAAGACGCGGGGCTCGCGAAGAAGCTCGCGGAATTCCGCAGGAAGCAGGCCGAAGCCGTCAAGGCGGTGAAACTCCCGCGCCTTGAGGGCTGAGTGACTGGAAAATTGAATGGTTAGGCGATTGAAATGACGACTCATCACTCCACCCTGTTCGAATCGAGCCTGAAGAGCCTGAAGTTCCTGCACCGCGGCAAGGTGCGCGACCTCTACGCGGTGGGCGAGGACCGGCTGCTGGTGATCCAGACGGACCGGCTCTCGGCGTTCGACGTGATCCTGCCCGACCCCATTCCCGGCAAGGGGCGCGTGCTCACCGAGATGTCGTTCTTCTGGTTCCGCAAGCTCCAGCACATCACCCTCAATCACCTGACCGGCGTCGCGCCCGAGTCGGTCGTCGCGCCCGGCGAGCGATCGCAGGTCGCCGGCCGCTCGATGGTAGTGAGGAAGCTCACGCCGCTCAAGATCGAGGCGGTGGTGCGCGGCTACCTCATCGGCTCCGGCTGGAAGGATTACCAGCGGACCGGCGCGATCTGCGGCGTCCGACTGCCCGCGGGCCTGCAGCAGGCGCAGCAGCTGCCGCAGCCGATCTTCACGCCCGCGACCAAGGCGCCCGCCGGAAGCCATGACGAGAACATTTCGTTCGAGGAGGCGGTGGCCGTGGTTGGCGACCGCGCGCTGGCCGGGCGCGTGCGCGACATCGCGATCCGGCTCTACTCGGAGGCCGCCGCCTACGCCGCGGCACGCGGCGTCATCATCGCCGACACGAAGTTTGAGTTCGGAACCGACGACGAAGGCGGGCTGGTACTCATCGATGAGGTATTGACCCCTGATTCCTCGCGATTCTGGCCGGCCGCTGAGTACCGCACCGGAACCAGCCCGCCTTCATTTGATAAGCAGATCGTGCGCGACTGGCTCGAAACCCAGCCTTGGAACAAGAAGCACCCCGCGCCCCGGCTGCCCCCTGAAATCCTGAAGAAGACTTCCGACAAGTACCAGGAAGTACTGCGGCTGCTCACGCAGTAAACCAGTGACGGATTCGTGGTTTCCGACAGGGACATTGAGCGGGCCGTCGCGATCCTCAGGTCGGGTGGATTGGTGGCGTTTCCCACAGAAACCGTGTACGGCCTGGGCGCGGACGCCTCCAGCCCCGAGGCGGTGCGGAAAATCTTCGTGGTGAAGGGCCGCCCGCAGACGCACCCCCTGATCGTGCACCTCGCGGATGCCGTGCAGATGGCGCAATGGGCGCGGGACATCCCCGCGGCGGCGCGCCGCCTCGCGAAAAAATTCTGGCCCGGGCCGCTCACGATGGTGCTCGGGCGCGCGCAAGGAGTGAGCGACGTGGTGACCGGCGGCCAGGACACGGTGGCGCTGCGCGTGCCGTCCCATCCGGTGGCGCGGCAGTTGCTCGCGCGCTTCGGGGGCGGCATCGCCGCGCCCTCGGCGAACCGCTTCGGCCGCCTCTCCGCCACCACCGCGGAGCACGTGCGGCGCGAGCTCGGCGGTGCCGTTGACTGCGTGCTCGACGGCGGCGCGGCCGACGTCGGCATCGAGTCCACCATCGTGGACCTCTCGGGCGCCGCGCCGCGGCTGCTGCGGCCCGGCTGGATCACGGCGGAGGAGGTTGCTTCGGCGCTCGGCGCGCCGCTCGCCGCCGGCGGTGCGGATGTGCCGCGCGCACCCGGCACGCTCGCCACGCACTACGCGCCGCAGACGCCACTCGTGCTGGCCGAAGGCGACCTGCTGGTCGAGCTGGCGGCGACGCTCGTCAGGCAGGGCAGAAAGGTCGCGGTACTCGCATTTTCGGCGGCGCGCCCGCTGTTCCCCCAGGCAGCCTGGCTGACCGCGCCGCGCGAAGCGGCCGGCTACGCCCACGCGCTCTATGCCAGCCTGCGCACCCTCGAGGCGGCGGGTTGCGACACCATCCTCGTCGAGAAGCCGCCACAGACGCCGGAATGGGCGGCGATCAATGACCGCCTGGCGCGCGCCGCCGCAGGCTCTTCTGTCCCGGACGATGCTTGATCGCCGTTTCTGATGCCTGCCCGCGCGCAGCCGGGCAGGGTATCGGAAGCACGGGGGACCCTAGCCCCGATTATTCATAAACACAGGATGCTCCGACGATACGTGCGCGACGAAGTGTCTTGCGACTCTGCACGAGGATCCTTGTTCATGAATAATCGGGGCTAGCGCCGGTCCGGAACCCACCAGCTGAAGGTTATCTCCGGTCAATATCAGGGAAAACCCTTCCTACCCCGCCGGGAACCGGATAGAATGCACCTCCACATTGCGGACGCGTTCGCGCGCGCCTCGTTCTCGGGGGGGGACCATGCAGGGGGAGGGGGACCATGAAGGTTGAATTGCGCAACAACAAGGACTTCCTTGCCGGCCTGTTGCTGGTCGGCATCGGGGCTTTGGGTTTCTACATGGCGCTCGACTACCCGTTCGGCAGCGCGCTGCGGATGGGGCCGGGGTATTTCCCGCGGGTGCTCTCGGGCATCATGATCGCGTTCGGCCTCTTCGTCCTGATCCGCGGTCTCAAAACGGCCGAGAAAGTGCAAGGCATCTGGGGCTGGAAGCCGCTCGCATTCATCGGGGCTGCGTTCGTGGTCTTCGGCTGGACGATGGACCGCTTCGGGTTCATCCCCGCGCTGGTCGCGATGTTTTTCCTGGCCGCGCTCGGCGGCTATGAGTTCAAATGGAAAGAGGTCGTGATCCTCACGGTGGCGATGACCCTGTTCGCAATCGGCGTCTTCATCTACGGCCTCGGGATGCCGTATCAGCTGATACAGGGGTTCTGAGATGGAAATCTTCAACAATCTCATCCTGGGGTTCTCGGTCGCGCTGTCGCTGCAGAACCTCTTGTACGCCTTCGTCGGCGTGTTCGTCGGCACGGCGATCGGCGTGCTGCCGGGCATCGGCCCGCTCGTGACCATCGCCATGCTGCTGCCGCTCACCTTCAATCTGCCGCCGACTCCGGCGCTCATCATGCTGGCAGGGATCTATTACGGCTCGCAATACGGTGGCTCGACCACCTCCATTCTGATGAACCTGCCGGGCGAAACCGCGTCGGTGGTGACCTGCCTCGACGGCTACCAGATGGCGCGCCAGGGACGGGCAGGACCCGCGCTCGCCATTGCCGCCGTCAGCTCGTTTTTCGCCGGGACTGTGGGCACGCTGCTGATTGCCCTGTTCGGGCCGCCGCTTGCCGAAGCGGCGCTGAAATTCGGCGCACCGGAGTATTTCGCGCTGATGCTGGCGGCCCTGATCGCGGCAGCGTGACTTGCTCACGGCGACATGGTGAAGTCGCTCGCGATGGTGGTGCTGGGATTGCTGATCGGCATCGTCGGCACCGACGTCAACTCCGGCATGTCGCGCTATGCGTTCGGCATCGCGGAGCTGACCGACGGCATCGGCTTCACGGTGATCGCGGTGGGCCTGTTCGCCGTGCCGGAAATCGTCAAGAACCTCGAAACGGTCGCGAAGCAGGCCGTGTTCACCAAGGAAATCAAGAACATCATGCCGACTGCCCACGACATCAAGGTCTCCGTGGGGGCGATCATGCGCGGCACGGCGGTCGGCGCCTTCTTCGGTGCGCTGCCCGGCACCGGGCCCTCGATCTCGTCGTTCTCGACCTACATGCTGGAGAAGAAAATTTCCAAGCACCCGGAGAAATTCGGCACAGGCGCGATCGAGGGCGTGGCCGGGCCCGAGGCGGCCAACAACGCGGCGGCGCAAACCGCGTTCATCCCGACGCTCACGCTCGGCATTCCCGGCAGCGCCACCATGGCGCTGGTGCTGGGGGCGCTCACCATCCAGGGCATTGCGCCGGGGCCGCAGGTGATGACCCAGAAGCCGGATCTCTTCTGGGGCCTCATCGCCAGCATGTGGATCGGCAATCTGATGCTCGTCATCCTCAACCTGCCGCTGGTCGGGCTGTGGGTCCAGTTGCTCAAGATCCCCTATCGCTGGCTGTTTCCGGCCATCGTCATGTTCTCCTCGATCGGCAACTACAGCGTCAACAACAGTCCGATGGATCTCTACCTCGTCGCCGGGATCGGAATTCTGGGCTACATCCTCATCAAGCTTGAGTGCGAGCCCGCGCCGCTCATCCTGGGCTTCGTGCTGGGGCCGCTGATGGAGGAGAATCTGAGGCGGGCGCTGCTGATTTCCCGTGGCGACCCGTCGGTGTTCTTCACGCGCCCGATCAGCCTCGGCTTCATGATTGCGAGCGTGCTGATTCTGATCACCATGATCCTGCCCGCCATCCGCAAGAAGAAGGAACACGCGTACGAGGCCGGCCACAGCTGAAAGCTGCGCCCAACCAGATCGTGTAAAAACGCTTTAAAGCCGCGCTTGAAAGCGACGCCCCAAAGAGTTCGGGGCGTCGCTTTTTGTGGCAGGCGAGAGGGGCAGGAGGGGCATCAACCCGCGGCAGCTTGCAGGCGGCTTATCAGGTTGCGCGGTGCCGCCTTTTTCTCAGCCCGTAAGCGCTTCCCGCCGCGTCCGCATCGCCGGCGTGGTCATTACGATAAGGATCAGCACCGTGGCGATGATGAAGCCGAGGCTGATCGGGCGCGTGAAGAACACCGACGGGTCGCCACGGGAAATCAGCAGCGCCCGCCTCAGATTCTCCTCCATCAGCGGCCCCAGCACGAAGCCCAGCAGCATCGGCGCCGGGCTGCACTCGAGCCTGAGCCACACGAAGCCGACGACACCGAAGATCGCGGCGAGATAAACGTCGAAGCTGCTGTTGTTCACGGTGTAAATGCCGATGAAGGAAAAGACCATGATGGCGGGAAACAGCAGGCGGTACGGCACCTTCAGTATGCTTACCCAGAGGCCGACCAGCGGCAGGTTGAGGATGACGAGCATCAGATTGCCGATCCACATGCTGGCGACGAGGCCCCAGAAGAGATCCGGATTCTGGGTCATCACCTGGGGCCCGGGAGCGATGCCCTGGATGGTGAGCGCGCCCAGCATGAGCGCCATCACCGCGCTGGTGGGAATGCCGAGCGTGAGCGTCGGGATGAACTTGGTTTGGGCGTCGGCGTTGTTGGCCGACTCCGGCCCGGCCACGCCCTCGATCGCGCCCTTGCCGAAACGCGAGGGGTCTTTTGCCAGCTTCTTTTCAACCATGTATGACGAAAACGAGGCAATGGCCGGGCCCGTCCCCGGCAATATGCCGAAGAAGGAGCCAAGGGCCGTTCCCCGGAAAATCGGCCCCCAGGATCGCTTCATGTCTTCCCTGCTGGGCCAGAGGTTTGTGATCTTGGAGGTGAATACCGTGCGCTCCTCGTTTTCGTCCAGGTTGCTCACGATCTCGGACACCGCGAAAACCCCCACGGCCAGCACCACGAAGCCGATGCCGTCGGTCAGTTCGGGAAACCCGAAGGCGAAACGCGACATGCCGGAATTGACGTCGGTGCCCACCACCCCCAGCAGCAGTCCCACCGCCACCATCGCGAGCGATTTCACCATGTCGCCGTGGGCGAGCACGGCCGCGGCCACCAGGCCCATCAACATCAGCGAAAAGTACTCGGG
>DAIDBG010000277.1 GCA_027310225.1 bacterium
GGCGGTGGCGTGGCGCTCATCCGTGCCCGCAGCGGTGTGAAGGCGAAGGGTGACAACCACGACCAGGAAGCGGGCATCAAGATCGTGCTGCGCGCCCTGGAAGAACCGTTGCGCTGGATCGCGCAAAACGGCGGCTACGAAGCCTCGGTGGTGGTGAACAAGGTCAACGAGGGCAAGAATAATTACGGCTTCGATGCCCAGAACGGCGAGTACGGCGACCTGCTACAGGCCGGCGTTGTGGATCCGACCAAGGTCGTGCGCTGCGCGCTGCAGAATGCGGCCTCGGTGGCGGGCCTCATCCTCACCACCGACGCCATGGTTGCGGAGCTTCCGAAGGACGAGAAGCCGATGCCGCATGGCCACGGTGGCGGCATGGGAGACATGGACTACTAACCCCGATCGGAATAGCCGCGCCGGATTGAACGGACGGGCAAGCAGTCGTTCATCCCGCGCGGCCCAGGACCCGATGAAAGGCCCCGCGCAAGCGGGGTTTTTTTTGAGCTGTCGCCGATACGCGACAAGGGAAATCTTTACCGGCCAGCGGGATAGAAATCCGCAGCGCGCAGGCCGTCGGCAATCCACGACGGTTGATGGCCGGACTGCGCTCATGACAACCTCGCGACAGCGGCGCTAACTTCCCGCAGCGACAGCGAATCCGCGGATTCCAGGTGCCTCGGCACGGCGCTTGCTGAATGGCTGGAGATGCCTGTTCAAAGCGGCGCCTTACCCTTCCTCGTCGTGGATGGGCCGCCCGGCCCGGCTCTGGCCCAGTGGGCGGCGGTCGCGTGCTGCCCCGCCTGCGGCTCGAGCACGGACGCATCGCGCGCCATCCTGCCCGATCGCCATTACGTGTTCGGGACGGAGCGCGTCGCCATGCCGCAGCAGGGCATCGAAGTCATCGGGTGCCGGGACTGCGGCCTGCAGTACAAGGCCATGGTCCCCGCGCCCGGCTTCCTGAAGGAAGTGTTCGAGCGCCAGGCGCCGGCGAAATGGACCGTGCCCCACGATTTCTCGGCGGAGGTGGCGACGCTGCGCCGGCTGACTGGAAGCGCTTCGTGTGATGTGCTCGACATCGGCGCGGCGGGCGGCGCCCTGCTCGGCGCGCTCGCCGGTCACGGCATGAGGGGCCGGCGCTCGGCGCTCGATGTCATGCGCTACCCCGGCGTCGAGCCGTGCCTCGCGGGAGAGCTCATCGAGGGCTTTCTCGACAGCCCGCTGCCTGAATGGAGCCGGGAGCCGTACGACCTGGTGACGCTGTTCGACGTGGCCGAGCACCTCTACCAGCCCCGGGTGGCGTTCGAGAACCTGCGGCTGCTGGTGAAGCCGGGCGGGCGGCTGTTCATCGAGACCGGAAACGTGGAAAGCCGCTGGCCCCGGCGCTTCGGCATCGGCGAGTGGTGGTACGTGCGGCTGCTCGAGCACCACGTGTTCTGGTCCCGGCGCTCGCTCGCGCGGATCGCCGCCGACTTCGGTTTCGAGATCCTCGAATGGCGGGAGGTGCACCACAAGAG
>DAIDBG010000292.1 GCA_027310225.1 bacterium
ATAGCCCGCCCGCGCGTCAAGGATCAGTCCTGTAAACGATGCACAAAAGGTTCGCAGCCTTGACTTTGTTTCCTGAGTCAACCGGTGATGGCGAATATAGGGCGGATTAGCGACGATGGCCTTGAGCTTAAGGGATGGCGGGTTAAGGACAAAATCTCTGACTTCGACGTCCGCCAAGTCTTCGTTACTCAGGCCATGCCTCTGGGCGTCTTCGAGCGCAGAAGCATATATCTCCGTCCCGGAAAGCTCCGCACGAACTTTAAGCTCCGCAGCTAAACGCTTCGCAGCAGACAGAAAGGCTCCCGCCCCGACCGCGGGGTCAAATATCGGAACGCTCGCCATTGGCGCAACGTAAGAGACCATGGCGTCGGCAACCCAATCGGGTGTCCAAAATTGCCCCTTTTCTCTTAGTTCCTCCCTCTCGGGGCCGCTGCGCGGGAGTCGTTTAACCGAGGTCATCTGTGCTTTGGTTCGGAAATCTGCTCCAGAACAGTAAGCGCATTCTCATGGAGCCTTAATTTGCCACCCTCAAACCTCACGAAAGGAAGTATGTGCCCGTTCTTGTCCGTGATATGGTCTGCGACCAATTTCGGTTCGCCTTCGGCAGTTCCCAATATGTATGCGTAGTGGTAATAGAACTTGTAGATGGTTTTGGAAGTCGTTGCGCCACCTGGCGCCTGAAAGGTTTGTACGGTCGGTTGAATCAGCCCGTCGCCGATTATTCGTTCGGCATCAATCACTTCTTGCCTAGCACTTCTGGATTAAGCACGTTCACTGGCTTGCCCGCGGCGTAGGCGACGATGCTGTCCACCGCCGCCCCGTAGTACTTCTCGTAGGTGTCGCGGTCCACGTAGCCGATGTGCGGGGTGCACACCACGTTGTCCATCTTGAGCAGCGGATGGCTGGCGTTGAGCACCGGCTCGTCCTCATAGACGTCCACGGCGCCGAAGCCGGGCCGCCCTTCCTTGAGCGCCCTCACCAGCGCGCCTTCCTCGATGATCGGCGCGCGGCTGGTGTTGACGATCAGCGCCGACGATTTCATGCGCGCGAGATCGCCGTACTTCACGATGCCGCGCGTCTCCTTGTTGAGCGGCAGGTGCAGGCTCACGATGTCGGCGCTCTCGAAGAACGCCTCGCGGCTCGGCGCCACCTCGTAGCCGTCGGCGCGCGCCCGGCCCGCCGAGCCTTCGCGCCCCCAGCAGACGACGCGCATCTCGAACGCGCGGCCGGCCCGGGCGACGATGCTGCCGATGCGCCCGTAAGCATAGACGCCGAGCGTCCTGCCCACGACCGTGGTGCCGATCGTCGTCTGCCACTTACCGGCCTTCAGGCGCTGCACTTCCTCGGGAATGTGGCGCAGCGCCGAGAAGATCAGGCCCCAGGTCAGCTCGGCCGTATGGTTGGGAAGCCCGGCGCCGGACCCGCACACCAGGATGCCCTTCTCGGTGCACGCCTGGATGTCAATGTGATTGACGTTGCGGCCGGTCTGGCTGATGAGCTTCAATTTCGACACCTTCTCGGCCGCCGCGCGCGGGAACGGCGTACGCTGCTGGAGCAGGATCACGGCATCCGCGTCCTTCAGCCGCTCGGCGAGCTGCGCCGGCTTCTTCACAGAATCGTGGTAGACGGCGACGTCGTGGCCCTCCAGTTTCGGAAAGCACTTCAACGTGCGGAACACATCCTGGTAATCGTCGAGCACTGCGATTCTCATTGCTCACCCCTTCTTCTGGGACCGGTCATTATATGAATCTCCGGGCTGGTCCTGTTTATTTTTCGCGGCGCCCGAGAAAGCCGCCGCCGGCGAGCAGCACCGCGTTGGCGAGAAATACCGGCGCCATGCCGAGCGCTGCGCCGAGCGTTCCGAACGCGAGCGGCACCACGATATGAATGAAATTGTTGACCGCAAGCCGCAGGCCGAGCGCCTCCCCGGAGCGGCCCTTGGGCGAACGCCCGTAGGTGAGGATCGTCGAGAGCGGCTGGCCGCAGCCCAGGCCCAGGCCGAGGATGAAGGACACCGCGCCCAGCAGCCACGCGTCCTGGAACAGCGGCAACAGGAGGTAGGCGACCGCCCCGATCGCGAGCGCGTAGCGCAGCAGGCCCTCCTCGCCGGTGACGCGCGTGAGCGGCGGCATGACCGAGCGTACCACGAAGGATGCCGCCGAAAACGTGCTCAGCACCAGCCCGATGACGGAGGCCGAGAGCCCGACGGAGCGGCCGTAGATCGGGAGGAAGAACTGGTAGAGGTCAATGCCCGTCAGCACGACCGCACTCATCATCAACACCCGCCTCAGCTCCGGAATGCGCCACAGGTCGCCGGCGCTCTTCGCCCGCTCCCCGGCGGCCATGCCCGGAGGCGCCGGCACGCGGCGTCCCGCGGCGAGCAGGATCAGCACCGGCACGAGCGGCACGGCGGCGAGCCAGAGATAGGCGCGGCGGTAGCCGATCGCGTCTATGCCGAGTCCCGCTGCGAGCGGCCCCACGAACCCTCCCACCGACAGCACCAGCGCGTAGGTGGCGAAGTTCCGCGCGCGGTCCTCGCTGCCGCTCAGCAGCCCGATCAGGCTCTGGATGGAGACGTTGTAGAACACGTACGAGGCGCCGATCAGGGTCGCCGAAGCGTAGAGCCCCGCGAGCGTGGGCCAGAGGAACGGCACGGCGAGCCCGCACGAAACGCCCAGCGAGCCGAGCAGCATCGGCGAGCGCGTGCCGAAGCGGTCGGCAAACCGGCCCACGTGGAGCGCGAGGAACATCGGAAACAGCGAATACAGCGCGACCAGCACGCCGATCGAGAACGGATTGGCGCCGAGATCGATGCCGAACAGCGTGACGAGCACCTTGCTGGCGCGCAGGGCTGACATGTTGCAGAGCGCGATGACGAAGGCGGCGCGCACGGGCATGGGGCTCACCGCCGCATCATCCTCTGGCGCGCCGGCGTGCCGCGAAACCGCCGAGCACGAGGATCGCCGAGCTCACCCAGAACACCGGCGCGAGGCCCACGACCGACCCGATGGCGCCGAACAGCGCCGGCACCGTGATGTTCATGGAGTTGTTGATCGCGATTCGCAGCCCCAGGCCCTCGCCGGTCCTTCCCGGCGGCGTGTAGTTGTAGGTGAGGATCACCGTCAGCGGCTGCCCCAGCCCCATGCCCAGCCCCAGCAGGAAGCCGATCGCGACCAGCACGGCTGCGCCGTCGAAGAGCGGGATCAGCAGGAAGGTCGCCGCGCCCAGCATCATGGAATAGAGCAGCGTCAGCTCCTCTCCCAAGCGGCGCACCAGGACCGGCATCAGCGCCCGCGTCACGAACCCGGCGACGGCGAACGCGCCTAGGATCGTGCCGATCGCCGAGGCGGAGAGGCCGATCGAGCGGCCGTAGATCGGCAGATAGAGCTGGAACAGGTTGAGCGCGGATATGATCACGCCGCTCGCCAGCAGCATGCGGCGCAGGTCGTGGTTGCGGAACAGGTCCATCATGCGCTGCCGGCTGCGGTCGGCGGGCGCGGGCGCCGCGCGCGGCATGCGGCTGAACAGCCAGATCAGGCCGAACACGGCCGCGACGTTCAGCATGCCCAGGTACAGATAGGTGCGGACATGGCCGAAGTAGTCAATCGAGAAACCCGCGAGGACCGGGCCGATGAAGTCGGCGCCGGACACGACGAGCGCATAGAGGTTGATGTTGTGCGCGCGCCTCGCCCCGCTCCCGAGCGCTCCCACCAGCGACTGCATGGAAACCTGCACCAGGATGAACCCGGTCCCGGTCACGGCCGCGGCCGCGAACAGCGCGGGCAAGACCGGCCACAGGAACGGCAGCAGGACACCGATCGCCGTGATGATGAGACCAGCGGTGATCAGCACGCGCACGCCGTAGCGGTCGCCGATCTTCCCGGCGAAAACGGCGAGCACGAGCGGGAATACCCCGTAGGTCGCCAGCAGCAGCCCGGTGTCGAGCGGGCCCGCGTCGAACTCCAGCGCGTAGAGCGTGTTCAGGATGCGCGCGCCCTTGTAGCCGCTGTTCCACAGCAGGACGAGAATCAGGGCCTCGTGGAGCCGGAGGGTGCCGGGCGCCGGGGAGGCGCCCCCGGCGGAGCTGTCGGGATCGTGCGGCATTTTTGTTCTCGATTCTACCGCACATGCGCGCCGCAAAAAGCGCAGCGCGCATGAATTACAATCGCAGGATGAAAGAAGAACGCCCGGTCGAAGACAATCTGATCCGCCGGCGAGTGCTGCTCGCGCTGGCGGAGAATCGGGCGCCGGGATTCCATTTTCCCGGCCATCTCCTCGGCTGCGCCTGGCCGCGCATCGGCGAGGACGACCTCGAGCAGACGCTGCTCGACGGCCCGCAATCTCGCAATGTGGATGGCACGACCCACCTCGCGCCGTTCTGCGTCCTGCTCGATACCGCCCTCGCCACCGCGTCGCGCCTGAAGATCGAGCGCGGCGCGCGCCAGGCCACCGTGCACCTGCACGCCCAGTTCACCGGCGCCCCGCTGCGCGGCGAGTTGAGGGCCTACACGCGCATGGGCGGGTACACGACCGGCGCGTCGGTACGCCAGTCGCTGACGAGCGGCACGGTTTACGCCGGCGGTGAGCCGGTGTGCCACGCGAGCGCGACATTCGTCGTGCTGCCGCCGCCTCCGGGGGTGAACCTCGCGCCACTGCCGTGGCAGCAGGACGAAGCAGTGCCCGCGGCGCTTCGTCCTGATGATCTCAAAGCGGACGAAAAGGCGATTCTGAAAGCCTGCGACTATGCATTAAGGCGCGCTGACCATCAGCGCGCCTTCATCGAGCATTTCTGGGGCGCCCTGCCGGTGCAAACCGATGCCGGCGCGCGCTGCACGGTGAGAATCGGCCCGCAGCACAGCAACCGTGTCGGCCATGTGCAGGGCGGGTTGTTGCTCGGGCTGGCGGCGATCACCGCGCAGGCCGCGGCCCCGCGGCACCCTCAGCTTTCCGGGATTGCAGCCTGGTTCATCAGCCCCGGCCAGGGCCGGGCGCTGAAGCTCACTTCACGAAGATTCCACGAAGGCCGCAGCTTCGCAGCAGTGCGGACGGAAATCAGGAATGCGGACGGCTCACGCGTGCTGGAGGTGGTGAGCCATCATGCCGCGTAGGACTGTTCCAAGTTCCAAGTTCAAGGTTCAGGGTTCAGGGTTCAGGGTTCCAACTTGGAACTCGTAATGGTCAGTCGGGCTTGGCTCCGGAAGCCCGAACGACCTTCTCCCACTTCCGGATCTCGCTCCGGATGTAGGCTCCGAACTGCTCCGGCGTCGAGCCGACGATCTCGAAGCCGAGGTTGCCGAGCCGTTCTTTCACGTCCGGGAGCTGCAGCGCCCTCACGATCGCGCCGTTCAGCCGCGTGATGATGGGTCGCGGCGTCTTTGCCGGCGCAAGCACGCCGTACCACGCCGTCGCCTCGACGCCGGGGAAGCCCTGCTCCGCGATGGTCGGCACTTCCGGCAGCGCCGCGGAACGGTTCGCGCCGGTGACCGCCAGCGGCCGCAGCCTGCCGCTCTTGATGTACGCGAGCGTCGAGGAAAAGCCGCTGAACATGAGCTGCACGTTGCCGCCGAGGAGATCGGTGACCGCCTGCCCGCTGCCCTTGTAGGGAATGTGCACCATCTTCACGCCGGCGAGACCGTTGAGCAGCTCGCCGGTGAGATGGCCGACGCTCCCGACGCCGGCCGAGGCGAAGTTGATCTGGCCGGGTTTCGCCTTCGCCAGCGCGATCAGCTCCTTCAGGTTCTTCGCCGGCACCGACGGATGCGCGACCAGCACGTTGGGCGAGGATGCGAGCTGCGTCACCGGCGCGAAGTCCTTCACCGGGTCGAACGGGAGCTTTGCGTAGAGGCTCGGGCCGATCGCGACGTTGGCGATGTAGCCGAGCACGATGGTGTAACCGTCGGGGGCCGCGCGCGCGACGATCTCCATGCCGATGTTGCCGTTCCCGCCCGCGCGGTTGTCCACCACCACCTGCTGCCCGAGCGCTTCGGGCAGCCGCACGCCGATGGTGCGCGCGAGCGTATCGGTGCTGCCGCCGGGCGCATAAGGCACGACGAAGCGGATCGGCCGCGTCGGGTATTGCTGTGCCTGCGCTGGCGCCAGAGCAACTGCCAGCGCGGCGCACAGCAATACCCATGCGGAATGATGAGTGATGAACGATGAATGGCTCATACCCGTCACTTCGTCGCCGCGTCACTTGCGCAAAGCGCCCTCGTCGTTGCGCCAGCGCTCCCACGCCCAGCGCTGGTCTTCGTGGATCGCTTCGTCCTCCAGCATGCGCCGCACCAGCGCCGTGACATCCGATTCGTAGCCGTCGGTGCGCTTTCTGAACCCCCACTTGTGGCTGGCCGGGAACACCGGTGACTTCAGGATTTCTCTCAGCTTCATATATTTTGTTACCGCTGCTTCTTTACGGCGACCATCCCGCCGCGCTCCTTGAGCAGCGGCTCCACCTCGCGCTTGCCGAGAACGTAGGTCCACTTCGCGAGCGCCTTCTCGCGCGCGACGCGCTCCTCGAGCTTCTTGAGGCCGTCGGCGAATTCCTTGTCACGGCGTTCTTTGTCTTCCTTCTTCTCGCCCTTTTCCGGCACGCGGTTCTTCGGCGGCTCGCCCGCGACCGCGAAGCTCACCAGGTAATCGTCGCCGCCCTTGACCCGGGCGAGCCTCACCGTGTAGGTGAGGTTATCGAAGGTCTCGGCCACCGCCACAAGCGGCTTCTCCGCGTCCTGCGCTGCGGGGCCCGCCGCGACGTCTTTGAAAGAAAGATTGGTGAGCGCGTTGATCGCGGCCACCGCCGCGCTCGTGTTGAGCGCGCCCGCGCCTGCGGCGAATTTCCACTGGCCCCATTCCTCGCTGCGTGCGATTTTCCACCACGCCGGGCCGCCGTCGGGCCCGACGGCAAGCGTCCGGATGCGCTCGGCCTTGAAGAAATCCTTGCTGAGCCACTTGCCGGGATCGGCTTCGGCCGCGCTCAACGGGTCCGACACCACGACCACCGTGTCC
>DAIDBG010000305.1 GCA_027310225.1 bacterium
CCCCACACCAGCAGGCGCTTGCCGGCGAGCGGCTCTCCGTTCCACATCGGCTGCCGGTAACGAGACGGGTCGCTCAGGCCGTGCGCTTCCCAGCGCGCCTCGTACAGCTCCCATCCGCGCCTGAACTCTCCGCGCGCGAGCAGGGCGTGTGAGTAGTCGTTGCGCGCATTCGCGTTGCCGGGCGCGAGCCTCATGACCCGCTCGAAGGTTTCGACGGCCCGGGGAAAATTCCCCGCGTCGCGGAAGGCGTTCGCCAGGTTGCCCAGAATATCGACCGAATCGGACTTGAGGGCCAGCGCCTTGTCGTAGCAGCCGACCGCCTTCGCGAAGTCGCCCTGCTCGTGACAGGCGATGGCGCAGAACAGGAGCGCGCCCGCATGGGACGGGTCAACCCCGAGCACCCGTTCCAGCTCTTCCTGCGCCGCACGATAATCTCCGGTGCCGAGCAGGGCACGTCCGAGGTTGACGCGCGCCGCGTGGAAATCCGGCTTCAGGCGCACCGCTTCCCGCAGGCTCGCGGCCGCCGCTTCGAATTCGTTCATCCAGTGAAGTGCGGTACCGAGGTTGTAGTGAGCCTGCGCGTGGAGCGGCGAGATGGCAAGCGCGTCCCTGCAGCACCCCACGGCCCCGTGGAGATCACCGTTCGTCATCAGGGCTGCGGCCAGATCAACGAGGATTTCCGGGGCGGGCCGCACGGAGGCGGCGCGCGCGAGCCAGTCCTGGGCGGCCCGGGGCTCGCCCCGGGCCATGGCGACCAGGCCGGTGAGGTGCAGGGCTTCGGGATGCTGCGGGTTCCTGCGCAGGATGCGTGCGCACAGCCGTTCCGCATCGCGCAGCTCGCGGCGGTCGTAGTGGCGCGCGGCGGCGGCGAGCAGCGCCGGCACGCTGTCGGGAACGAGCGGTGCGGCCAGCGTGTCCTCTTATGGGTTTTCGGCCGGAACGCGCGTCGCGGCCAGCGCCCGCGGCAGCGAGAAAACGACGTTCTCCTCGATGCCCTGCAAAGGCGTGACGTCGCCGGCACCCAGTGCCTTCAGGCGCGCGATGACTTCCTGCACCAGCACTTCCGGCGCGGAAGCGCCGGCGGTCACGCCGACCACGCGCCGGCCGGACACCCACTCCGGCCTGAGCTCGGTGGCGTTGTCCACCATGTAGGCAGCGACGCCCTGGTGCCGGGCGACCTCGCACAGGCGGTTGGAATTGGAGCTGTTGGGCGAGCCCACGACGATTACCACGTCGCACTGCTTTGCCATTGCTTTCACCGCGTCCTGCCGGTTTTGTGTCGCATAGCAGATGTCGTCTTTCTTCGGCCCGATGATGGCGGGAAAGCGCTTCCGCAGCGCATGGATGGTCTGTTGCGCGTCGTCCACCGACAGCGTGGTCTGCGTCACGAAGGCGAGATTGCGCTCGTCCTTCACCTTGAGCCGCGCCACGTCTTCCGGCTTTTCGACGAGGTACATGCCGCCGTCGCTCTGGCCCATGGTGCCCTCGACTTCGGGATGGCCGCGGTGGCCGATCATGATGATCTCGCGGCCCTGCTCGCGCATCCTGGCCACCTCGACGTGCACCTTCGTCACCAGCGGGCAGGTTGCGTCGAGCACCTTGAGTCCGCGCGCTTCGGCCTGGTGGCGCACCGCCTGCGACACGCCGTGCGCGCTGAAGATCACCGTCGCGCCTTCCGGCACCTCGGCGAGGTCTTCCACGAATACCGCACCCTTCTTTCTCAGGTCATCAACCACGAACTTGTTGTGCACCACCTCGTGGCGCACGTAAATCGGCGCGCCGTTCTGCACGAGGGCGCGCTCGACGATCTCGATGGCGCGGTGCACGCCGGCGCAGAAACCGCGGGGGTTGGCGAGCAGTACTTGCATGCTGAAATTATACAACGAGGGGGGAAACCGCCGATGAACGCGAAGGCCCGTTCACTCCATTGATCGGCGTTTATCGGCACTTATCTGCGGCTCAATGGATCGAGTCTTGCGCGGGCGGAAACCGTCCCAGATCAGCAGCAAGGCGCCGCCGGTGATCGCCACATCGGCAAGGTTGAACGCCGGCCAGTGATAGCCGAAGGCGTGAAAATCCAGAAAATCAATGACCGCACCGAACAGGATGCGGTCAATCAC
>DAIDBG010000325.1 GCA_027310225.1 bacterium
GCTCAAGGCGCTGGTGCAGCATCCGCGCACGCCGCTTTCGCGCGACAAGCTGATGGAGCTCGCGCGCGGGCGGGAGTTCGGGGCGTTCGACCGCAGCATTGACGTGCAGGTTTCGCGCCTGCGGCGGCTGGTCGAGCCCGATCCCGCGAAGCCGGTTTACATCCAGACGGTGTGGGGATTCGGCTATGTCTTCATCCCCGACGGGAAAAGCGGTGACGAACTGACGAAGTGACGAATAGCCGGTTCAAGGTTGGAGCGAGTCGCAGTTCGACGGTTCCCGCTTTACACTTTGAACTTGGAACATTGAACCCGGAACATTGAACCTTGAACTTGGAACTCGGAAGCTTAACCGGGACGCTACCGATCATTCATCACGCCTTATGACCCTGTTCCCGCGTACGCTGCTGTGGCGCAGCGTGCTCCTGATCGCGCTGGTGCTGGTGGTGGCGCAGGTCGTCTGGCTGGAGATCTCCCGCCTCACCGAGCGCGCCCCGCGCGCGCGCCAGGCGGCGCAGCAGATCGTGAGCGTGGTCAACCTCACGCGCGCCGCGCTCATCACCGCCGATCCCTCCAAGCGCATCGCCCTGCTGGACGACCTGTCGCAGCAGGAAGGCATACAAGTCTATCCGGGGCGGCCCGACGAGCGCTTGGCGCCGCTCCCCGACAGGCCGTTTCTGCAGCTGGTAGAAAGCGACCTCAAGCGGCAGCTCGGCCCCGATACGCGGCTCGCGACGAGCCGCGACGGCGTGCGCGGCGTCTGGGTGAGCTTCGGCATTGACGATGACGAATACTGGGTGTTCCTGCCGCGCGCGCGGCTGGACCGTGCCGATCCGCTGCGCTGGATCGGCTGGGGCGCGCTGGTGCTGGCGCTTGCCATCATCGGCGCCTATCTCATCGTCTCCCGCGTCAACCAGCCGCTCCGGGCGCTCACCCGCGCCGCGAGCCAGGTGGGGCGCGGACAAACGCCCGCGCCCGTCACCGAAACCGGTCCCTCGGAAATCCGCACGCTGGCCCGGGCCTTCAACCAGATGACGGAGGACCTCGAGCGCCTGGGCGAGGAACGCGCGCTGCTGCTCGCCGGCGTGTCGCACGACCTGCGCACGCCCCTCTCCCGCATCCGGCTGGGCCTCGAGATGCTCGACGAGAAAGGGGACGCGGCGCTCAAGGCCGGCATGGTGCAGGACATCGAGGACATTGACGCCGCGCTCAACCAGTTTCTCGATTTCGCGCGCGTAAACGAAGGAGAAGCGGCGGTCGCCGACGGCGATCTCAACGCCATCGCGCGCAGCGTCTGCGAGCGCAGCGCACGCGCGGGTACGCCGGTCGTGTTCCGGCCCGGCGCCTTGCCGCCGCTGCCGCTTCGCCCGCACGCCTTTCAGCGGATGCTGGCAAACCTGATTGACAACGCGCTGCGCCACGGCGGGACCGGGGTGGAAGTGACGACCGCGGCGGCGGACGGCCGCGCGGTGGTGGAAGTGCTCGACGGGGGGCCGGGCATTCCTCCGGAGCAGGTCGAGCACATGCTGCAGCCGTTCACCCGCATGGACAGCGCGCGCTCGGGCAGCGGCACCGGGCTGGGACTCGCCATCGTGGAGCGCATCGCGCGCCTGCACGGCGGCGCAGTGAGACTGCTGCCGCGCGCGAAAGGCGGCCTGTGCGCCCGGGTCGAGTTACCCCTTCAGACCCAAAATCAGCCGCCGCGCCCGGGCGCCGGGAAAATCAATTTCAGGGCTTAACGCCGCACGCGGAAAGTGGTGCTGCGCAACCGCGCCGACAGCACCCGCGCCAGCGCGAACAGCAGATCGCGCGCCAGTGCCGGCTCTTCGTTCCCGAAGCGGGTGAAATCATCGAACTCCAGTCGCAGCAGCTCGCCGTCGGTGACGGCCCACACGTTGGCCGAGCGCGGCTGGCCGTCGAAGAACGACTGCTCGCCGACGACGCTGCCGGCGTTGAGCTTCGCCAGCGGCGCAATGCTCACCCCGTCCACCTGGGTGATGCCGACCTCGAGCGAGCCCGCCGCGATGAAAAAGAACGCGCGGTCCGTCGCACCGCGCTGCAGCACCACTTCGCTCGTGCGAAACGGCTGCGGCCGGGTGCGGTCGAGCAGCCTGTTCCAGTCCGCATCGCTCCACTCCGGCAGCAGCAGCCGGTCACCGGCCGCCGGCGTGCCGCCCGGCGCGTGCCTGAAGACCGCGATGTGATCCGCGCGATTCATCCACCCCTCCTGAACAGTATACGCCGCGCCCCACGACGCCGATGCTTACCCGACCAGCGGCCATTTCCTCAATACTTCGTACACGTGCACCCGGTCGTGCTGCGCCGACTCCACCAGCGCAAACTCCGCCACCGGCCATGGGATGGCGGGAAACCGCCCTTCCGCCGGCGGGCGGCGCGCGTTGCGCAGCAGCGTGATATGCGGGACGTATTCGCGCCGCTCGGCGCTGCAGCCCGTTCCGGCGAGTGCTTCCCCCAGTTGCGCGACCAGCTCCCGCAGCGCGGGCGGGCACTGCTCCGCGCCGGCCCACACGATGCGGTTGTGGCGCCAGTACTCGACACGGTCCACGCTGAGATCGAAGCGCGCCGCGGTGACCGCCGCGGCCAGCGACTCGATCCGTGACAGGCGATCGCGGCCGATGTTGCCGAGAAATACCAGCGTGAGATGGATGTTGCGGTCCGGAACGGCGCGGCCGCCGCATTCGCGCTCGAGTTCCCGCGCCAGCGCGCCGAGCGACCGCTGAATTTCCGGCGCGGGCCACGCTGCGAAGAACAGCCGGGCAGTGTCTGGTCTCACCAACACCGAACTTTACGACAAGAAAACCATAGTGTTTCTGTTTATTGATTCTGTTTTTCCTAGCGCCCTGGCGGTTCGATTATTGAATTGGTTTTCTTGGCGTGATTGGCGGCCTTGGCGGTTCGATTGTTGTTTTGGATTTCTCGGCGTCTTGGCGGCTATCTTCCCGCGTCTCCGGCAAGCAGGGCGACGGCTTCGGCCGCAATGCCTTCGCCGCGCCCGACGAAGCCGAGGCGCTCGGTGGTCTTCGCCTTGATATTGACGTCCACTGCGAACATGCCGAGATCGGCGGCGATGTTATTGCGCATGTGCGGAATGTACGGCGCGAGCTTCGGCGCCTGGGCGATCACGGTTGCGTCAATGTTGCTCGCGCGAAGGCCGTTGCCCGCGAGCAGCCGGGCGACCTCGCGCAGCAGCCCGCGGCTGTCGATGTCCTTGAAACGCGCGTCCGTATCGGGAAAGTGCGCGCCGATGTCGCCCAACCCTGCGGCGCCGAGCAGCGCGTCACAGATCGCGTGGATGAGCACATCCGCGTCCGAGTGCCCGGCGAGGCCCTTATCGTAGGGAATGTCGACGCCCCCGATGACGAGCCTCCTGCCCGCGACCAGCGCGTGCGCGTCGAATCCCTGTCCTATCCTCATGCAACCGCCAAGCTTGTCCCGGCTTGAAATAGCCAAAAACCAAATTGAACCGCCAAGGCCGCCAAGAACGCCAAGAATTCAATTCAAGGCAGGCTCATTATGTCAGAACGACTCTTTGAATCCCGTCCCTCAACCATTTCTCGTTGAAATTGATCAGCAGACCCAGCGACAGGCTCGACGCCTTCAGGTACGAAATCAATTGCGCCTTGTGGATAGGCAAGAATTTATCTACCGCTTTCAGCTCAACCACCAGCATATCTTCCACCAGGAGGTCTATGCGGTGCTCTCCAATCGAATGATCCTTGTAGAAGAGCCTGATTGGCTTCTGGCGCTCATGCGCTATGTGCTGTAAGCCCAGCTCAGCCGCGAACGCTTCCTCATAAATGCTCTCCAGGAATCCCGGCCCCAGATGCCGATGGACTTCCAGTGCCGCCCCAATCACCCTGTTGGCGATTGCGTCAAGCTCGCGTGATGGCTCCAGCATTAACGTGCCCCCCCACTTGCGGGTAACGTTGCCGATGGATGCCGGTTGACCTGAAATAGTCGTTCGCTACTTCCTATGCTCGCTGATGTTCATTTCCTATTTTGTCTTTCTTGGCGGCCTTGGCGGTTCCTTCCTGGATTTACTGACAGGTCTTTTCCTGGCGGTTCCGGCCTTCTGGCTTTCCAGGATCAGCTCGGCGAGCGTGAGGTCCTCGGGAAACGTCACCTTGATATTGCGCGTGTCGCCCATCACGAGCCGGGGCTTGAGCCCCAAGCCCTCGATCGCGCACGCCTCATCGGTGACGAGCGCCGGGTCGGCCGAGCGCAACGCCTCGATCAGCAGGCGGTAGCGGAACATCTGCGGCGTCTGCGCGAGCCACAGGTTGTCGCGTGGCTCGGTGCGGACGATGCGCGACTCGCGGTTGCCGCGCTTGATCGTATCCGCCACCGGGACCGCCAGCAGCCCGCCGGTGTCGTCGGCCTCCAGCTCTCCGAACAGGCGATCGAGCTCCTCGCGCCCGAGGCAGGGCCGGGCCGCGTCGTGCACCAGCACCCAGTCCGATGCCGCGATGGTGTCGCGCGCAGCAAGCAAGCCGTTGAAGACGCTCGCCGCGCGCGTCTCGCCCCCGCAGTAGAGCGGCTCGAGTCTCGCGCCGAACTCGCGCCAGTCGCAGCGCGCATAGCGCCCGTCGCCCGGCGCCAGCACCACGAACACCCGCTCGATGTGCGGGTGAAGCGCGAGCGCCCGCAGCGCGTGATGGAGCAGCGGCCGTCCCGCAATCTCCAGGTACTGCTTGGGCAGCGCCGCCCCCGCGCGGGAGCCGGAACCGGCGGCGGGTATCAAGGCGTAGGTTTTGGGCGCAGCCAGCGGAATTTCCTTAAGACGCGGTTTTTGTGCGGGAATTGTACCAGTTGACGCTCGCGGCCGGACGCGGGTCGCGCGCTTGAACCGCGAAGCGCCGCCACAACCTTATAATCAGGCTCATGGGCCCCGCCTCCCAGATGGTCCGCCCGCCCGCGGTCGCCGGCCTGTTCTACCCGGCCGACGAGCGCGAGCTCGCGCACAAGCTGGCGCAGATGCTGGGCGCAGCCGCGAGCGAAGCGCCCGAGCGCGCCGTGCCCAAGGCGATCATCGCACCGCACGCAGGATACCTCTATTCCGGCCCGGTCGCCGCCAGCGTCTATGCCCTGCTCGCCCCCGCGCGCGGCCGTATCAGGCGCGTCGTGCTGCTCGGGCCCACCCACCGGGTCGCGGTGCGCGGGCTGGCACTGCCCGGTGCCGGCGCCTTCGCCAGCCCGCTCGGCACCGTCGAGATTGACCGCGGGGCGGTCGAGTCCCTGCGCGGCCTGCCGCAGGTGGTGGTGAGCGCGCAGGCGCACGCGCTCGAGCACTCGCTGGAGGTGCATGTGCCGTTCCTGCAGACCGTCCTTGGGGAGTCCACGCTGGTGCCGCTCGCGGTGGGCCATGCCGACGCCCGCGAAGTCGCGGAGGTGCTCGATGCGCTGTGGGGTGGACCCGAAACGCTGATCGTGGTGAGCTCCGACCTCTCGCATTACCTTCCCTACGACGATGCGCAGGCCGTGGACCGCGCCACCGCCAGGGCGATACTGGATCTTTCGACCGAAATCTCGCACGAGCAGGCGTGCGGCGCGACGCCGGTGACCGGGCTCGCGTACGCCGCCCGCAAGCGCGGCCTCAAGCCCGAGCTGATTGATCTCAGGAACTCGGGCGACACCGCCGGCGACAGGAACCGGGTCGTCGGCTACGGCGCGTTCGCGTTCTACGAGCAGCCTGCCGGATCAACGCCCCGGCAGGCCGCCGAGGAAGCGCGGAATGCCCACTGATTCCGACCCGATCATGATGCCTTCCGGCCCGGGCCGCGTCCTGTTGCAGGACGGCGAACCGCTGCCGCAGGATGCGGGACACGTGCTGCTGCCGCTCGCGCGCACGGCAATCGCCGCCGAGCTCGGGCTCACCGGGACGGTGCGGGAGGACCGGCCGTGGCTCAGGCAGCACGGCGCCTGCTTCATCACCATCCTGGCGGGCGACAACTTGCGCGGCTGCATCGGCACGCTGCGGGCGCACCGCGCGCTCGGCGAGGACGTAAGGGCCAACGCCGTCGCCGCCGCTTTCCGCGATCCGCGCTTCCGGCCGCTTGCCGCTGCCGAATTCGCGGCGGTGGTGCTCGAGATTTCGGTGCTCTCCGCCCTCGAGCCCATCGCCTTCTCCGACGAGCCGGGCGCATTGGGACAGCTGCGCGCCGGCGTGGACGGCGTCGTGTTCGAGTACGGCCACCACACGAGCACGTTCCTGCCCCAGGTATGGGAGGAGCTCGGGGAACCGGCCGAATTCCTGGCCCATCTCAAGTACAAGGCGGGATTGCCGCCCGACTTCTGGGACCGGGAGGTCAGGCTCTCGCGCTACACCGTAGCCAAGTGGCGCGAAGAGCAAGGATGAGGGATGAAGGATGACCCCACGCTTCGCGTGATTTTGTTTTGTCCCGCCCTTTCACTCACGTCCGGGCGGAAACCATCTGGCTGTGCGTCAGCGAAAGGCCAGGACCCGAGCCATGTCGGGCGAAGCTCGACGGTCATCCTTCATCCTTCCGCCTTCATCCTTAGTCTCTTACAAGTTTACTGTTGACAACATTGGCAAAGAAAGCGTCATTTGACAGAAGCCATAGCCGGTACTATCGCAAATTGCGTGATAGAGCAGGCGGCGGCGATGGCGGCGCGGCCCAGTCGCGTGAGGTAGTAGCGATAGGTGTGGGCGACGCGTTTGATCAGGCCGAGGAAACGCAGGCGGCGCAACTGACGCGAGAGCGCAGAATCGCTGAGTTCATCGACGTAGGGCTTCAGATCGGCGCGGCGCATGCCGTGGATGTTGAACTCGGGGCGCTGGAGCGCGCGCAGCAGCCGCTGTTCGGTGCGTCGGAAGAAGTTCAGTCCCTTGATGGTTCGTTCGCCGTCTTGCTGCGGTTCGCTGAGTCGAACCAGATTGCGCTGGCCGCTGGAGGTATCCGCGAGGGCGGACAGAAACTCGAGGTAGCGCCGGTTGCAACCGAGGAGAATCTCGCGCAGGTCGATCAAGCTGTAGATGGTCTTTTTCACTGGGGCAAGCTCCCGGGTGCTGTGACGGTCCCGGTGTTCCACCTTGCGGTGGTGCTTGAAAAAGGAAACGTCGTTGGTGGTGGTCTCCAGGCGCAGCACGCAGCCGAACTTGTCGTACATCTTCACCCCGATCTTGCCGAAGCGGTGCTTGATGCAGGTGCCTTCAATGCGGGTGGCAAAGCGACTGCTGATCTCCTGCGCAAGCAGCGCGGTGATCTTTTTGCCGAGGAAGCTTGCGACCTGCTCGGCCTTGACTGCGAGCACCGCCTCGCGCGAGAGCTGTTCATAGAGAGGTTTGAGGGTAGTGTTGGAGCGAAATACCAGATCCGTGGAATACTCCACCTGCATCAGGCTCCAGTGATAGCGCTGTTCGAACACATCGAGCACTGGGCAGAATCGTTTGGCGTAGCGGTCCAAGCGTCGGTGCAGCTCCTCGGGGCGCAAAGAGTCGGCCAGCGCTTGCACCCGCTCGAAGTCTGCGATGCGCACAAAGGCATTGTCGGCCAGCGTCGCCTCGATGCCCGCGACCTGAAGCTGCTTCGCGAGCCACGAATGCCCATTGCAGTAGAACTGCAGCCGAAACGGCGCCCAGGTCGGCACCCGCAAATAGCACAGGCCAAACTTCTCATCGACAAAGTAGAAGTAGTAATGCAGGCACTTGCCGCTGTCGGGCTTCAGGAACGTCTTGCCGCTGCGCTTGTCGTGCCAGGGCTGATAGCTCTCGCAGGCTTCCATGGCCGAAATCACGTGCACCAGTCCAGGATGCCCGCCCCGGCGCGCAAGCACCTTCGCCACCACGTCTTCTTTCCGGAGGTGCGCGCTTCTGATGTGTTCGATTTCGATACCGGCTTCGGCACACGCAGCTTGGGCTGCCGCACGGATCCGCTCTCGCAGCGGCTGCGCAAACTGCGCGTAGTCAAAGATACGAATGCCGCGGGCGTACAAAAAGCTCGTCATCCCGCCCGCGTAGCACACCCCGGGCAACGTGCCCGTAACCACGATTCGGTCGTAGCAGGACAGCACCCCGAGCAGTCGGTCGCGATAGCGTTCCGTCAGCATCTGCGTCATCGTGCCCTCCGCTTGGCTCACGCTGTACCTGGTAATTTAACCTGTTTGGTTCCGGCTATGCCGGCTTAGGTAAGCCGACCCGCTAGCAGCCTATCGTCAATGAACAGCACGCGAGAGCATCCCGGCAGATGGTGGCACATGCTCGAGGACGGTCGCATGCAGTGCGACCTGTGCCCGCGCGACTGCCGCCTGCACGAGGGCCAGCGCGGCGCCTGCTTCGTGCGCATGCGCAGCCACGACCGCATGGTGCTCACCACCTACGGCCGCTCGTCCGGTTTCTGCATTGATCCCGTCGAGAAAAAGCCGCTCAACCACTTCTATCCCGGCACGAGCATCCTCTCGTTCGGGACGGCCGGCTGCAACCTCGCCTGCAAGTTCTGCCAGAACTGGGACATCTCGAAATCGCGCGACATGGACCGCCTCGCCGACGAGGCCGCGCCGGAGGCGATCGCGCAGGCGGCGCTCGCCCACGGCTGCCGGAGCGTCGCCTTCACCTACAACGATCCGGTCATTTTCGCCGAGTACGCGATGGACATCGCGGACGCCTGCCGCGACCACGGCGTGAAGACGGTGGCGGTGACGGCGGGCTACATGCACGACGCGCCGCGGCGCGAGTTCTACGCGAAGATGGACGCCGCGAACGTGGACCTGAAAGCGTTCACCGACGAGTTCTACCACAAGCTGTGCGCGGCGCGGCTCAAGCCCGTCCTCGACACGCTCGTCCATCTCAAGCACGAGACCGGTGTCTGGTTCGAGATCACCACGCTGCTCATCCCCGGCAAGAACGATTCCTCTCCGGAAATCGAGGCCGAGTGCAAATGGATCATGAAGGAGCTGGGTCCCGAGGTGCCGCTGCACTTCACGGCGTTCCATCCGGACTACAAGATGGGCGACATTCCGCCCACCCCCCCCGCGACGCTCACCCGCGCGCGCGCGATCGCGCTCGCCGAGGGCCTGCACTACGTCTATACCGGCAACGTCCACGACGCCGAGGGCGGGACCACCTGCTGCCCGGGCTGCAAGACCCCGCTCATCGTGCGCGACTGGTACGAGATCAAGCGCTACCGCGTCACGCCCGATGGCCGCTGCCCCGACTGCGGCGCGGCGCTCGCGGGGCGGTTCGAAGCATTCAGCCGGCCCTTTGGCCCTCGGCGGGTGCCGCTGCGGATCGCGGCCTGACGGCCACGCCCGACGTTCACCCGGCGCCGCGGGTCCGCCGGCGGCCGCCTGTATAATCAGGCGGTTTTCGCTGGAGGAGCGGACGTGCCGGTCAAATTCAAGGTCAACGGCGATCCGGTCGAGGTGCATCTGAGGACCGGCGACCGCCTGTTGATTGACGTCCTGCGCGAAGACCTCGGGCTGACGGGCACCAAGCACGGCTGCGGCATCGGCGCCTGCGGCATCTGCACCGTGATGGTGGACGGAGCGCCGGTCGCCTCCTGCCTGCAGCTCGCCGCGCTGTGCGACGGCGCGGACATCCGGACGGTCGAGGGGCTCGCGAGCCCGTCCGCGCTGCACCCGGTCCAGCAGGCGTTCGTCAACCGATCCGCCTTGCAGTGCGGCATCTGCATACCGGGCCACGTCATGGCGGCGTGCGCGCTGTTCGAGAAGACGCCGAACCCCACCGAAGACGAAATCCGCGAGAGCATTGACAGCGTGTACTGCCGCTGCACGGGCTACGCGCGGATCGTGGAAGCCTACAGGGAAGCGATGGCCATCATGCGCAGGACGGGCAAACCGTGAACCAGCGCGATCCCAGGCTCGCCCGCGCCGCGGGGCTGCTCGTCGTCGGACACGATGTGCCGCGCACCGACGCGGTGCCCAAAGTGACCGGCGCGGCGCAGTACGTCGCCGATCTGCGCCTGCCGGGGATGCTGCATGCGGCCGTGCTGCGCAGCCCGCACCCGCACGCGCGCATCGTCTCCCTGGACACAAGCGCAGCGCAAGCCATGCCCGGCGTCAAGGCGGTCGTCACCGGCGCCGACACGGCGCGGCGCAAGTGGGGCGCGTTCCGGCCGGACCTCTACCCGCTCGCGATCGGGAAAGTGCGCTACGTGGGCGATGAGGTCGCGGCGGTCGCGGCGACGGACCCCGAGACGGCGCGGGCGGCGGTGGACCGCATCGTGGTGCAGTACGAGGTGCTGCCCGCCGTGCTGTCGCTCGACGAGGCGCTCGCTGCCGGTGCGCCGCTGGTGCACGACGATGCGCCCGGCAACGTCGCACACCACTTCGACTTCGAGCGCGGCGACGTGGACGCGGGCTTCAAGGCGAGCGAGGTCGTCGTCGAGGGCACGTGGGAGTCGGCGCGCCAGTGGCACACCGCGCTCGAGACCATCGGTTGCGTCGCGCAGTGGGTGAACGGGCGGGTGACGATGTGGTGCAACACCCAGACGCCGTTTCTCGCGCGCGGCCGTTACGCGACGGCGCTCGGCGTGCTGGAGGCGCAGGTGCGCGTGATCCAGACCGAGGTCGGCGGCGGCTTCGGCGGCAAGTCGGGGGACGACAATGCTTCCGTGATCTGCGCGATCCTCGCGCGCAAGAGCGGGCGCGCGGTGAAGCTCGTTCACACGCGCGAGGAGGAGTTTCTCGCGAGCCACCCGCGCATGCCGATGCGCTACTGGGTGCGGCTCGGCTTCCGGCGCGACGGCCGCATCATGGCGAAGGAGATCAGGATGTGGGCCGACAACGGGGCCTACACCGGGAAATCGCAGGCGATACTCGGCGCGGCGACGGTGCGCCACGATGCGCTCTACCAGTATCCCGCCGTGCGCGCGGACTCCACGCTGGTCTATACCAATCTCGTTCCGACGGGGGCGTTCCGCGGGTTCGGCAACCCTTCGGCGGACTGGGCGGTGGAGCAGGCCTGGGACCTCGCCGCGGAGAAGCTCGGCATGGACCCCTACGACCTGCTGCGCATGAACGCGGCGGGTCCGGGCGACGTTTCGCCCCACAACCACAGGATCACGAGCTGCGAGCTCAAGCAGTGCCTCGACAAGGCCGCAAAGATGATCGGCTGGAAGGAAAAGCGCAAGGCGCGCAGGCCCGGCCGCGGCCTCGGCATGGGATGCAGCGTGCACGTCAACGGCCGGCGCAGCTTCGGCGACTGGGACGGGGCCTCCGCCATCGTGCGCGTCAACGAGGACGGCCGCGCCACCGTCATCACCGGCGAAGGTGAGATCGGGCAGGGCAACCTGACCGTGCTGCGGCAGATCGCGGCGGAGGAGCTGGGCCTTCCCTACGAGAACGTGGACATCACGCGCCCGGACACCGACGTGCAGCCGCATGCCCTGGGCGCGCTGGCGAGCCGTCTTACCTACGTGGCGGGCAACGCAGTAAAGAACGCCGCGGCGGCGGCGGCGAAGCAGCTACTCGAGGCGGCGGCGGAACAGTTCGGGCGGCCTGCCTTCGAGCTGACGATCATCAACGGCGAGATCGGCCCGCGCGGCGGCTCGGAAACCGAGTTCAAGCCGGTGGCGGCGGTGGTACGCGCCGGCATCTACCGGCGCGACGGGCAACCGATCGTCGGCGTCGGCACGTTCGATAATCCGTCCGAATTCCCCGACCACAGCCGCTACGGCAACGAGTCGGGGGCGTACAACTTCGCGGCGCAGGCGGCGGAGGTCGAAGTGGATCCCGCGACCGGCCAGGTGAAGCTGCTCGAGGTGGCGGCCGTGGTGGATTGCGGCACGGTCATCCATCCCGCAGCCGCGGAGGGCCAGGTGCAGGGGGCGGTCACGCAGGGCATCGGGCTCGCGATGATCGAGTACTTCGACTGGTACCACGGCACGCCGACCGACCCGCAGCTCAAGGACTACCCCATCCCCGGCGCCGCGATGATGCCGAAGCTGCACGTCGCGTTCGCGGATTCCTACGAGCCGTCCGGCCCGTTCGGCGCGAAGGGCCTGGGCGAGATCGGGCTCGATGCCGTGCCCGCCGCGATTGCCAATGCGGTCGCGGACGCGGTCGGTGTGCGCATCACCAAACTGCCGATCACGGCGGAGAAGATTCACCGCGCGCTGCACCCCGGGCTCTACGCCGGCGAAAAACCGGAGCCCGCCGCGGCGCCCAAGGGCAGCGTCTGGACGCGGCTCGCTGCCGGCAGGCCGTCGGGTGCGCGCCCCGTGCCCGCGGAACTCGTATTTCCGGAGAGCGTGGAAAAGGCCGTCTCCCTGCTCGCGGCGGGGGACGCTGCCATCGTCTGCGGCGGAACGGCGCACGCGTTGCGCCGCGAGCGCTCCGGTTTCCCGTTTGCGAAACGCCTGGTGGCGATCCAGCGGATCGCGGAACTGGGAGAGCTGTCGGTGGACGGCAACGGCGTGCTGCACATGGGCGCGACCGTGCACCAGCAGGCGCTCTACGACGACGAACGCGTGCGCAAGGGCTGGCAGGCGCTCGGCGACGCGCTGGAGGCCGTGGGCCATACGCGCATCCGGCGCATGATCACGGTGGGCGGCAGCGTCGGCCCCCTGATCGGGGGCTTCGATCTGCCGCTCGCCCTGCTCGCGCTGCAGGCGCGGGTGACCGTGGCCGGGCCCAGGGGACGGCGCACCGTCACCCTGGAAGAAGCGTTCCAGGAGCGGCTTGCAAAGGACGAAATGGTGGTCGCGGTCGAAGTGGACCCTGCGCCCGCCCGATCCGGCTCAAGTTTTTACAAATACATGGCGCGCGGGGTATTGGAGATACCCACCGTAAATACGGCGGCATCCGTGACCCTCAATGCCGATGGAACGTGCGGCGTTGCGCGCGCCACAGTGGGCGCCGTCAGCTGGAAGCCCATCCTCCTCGAGCTCCGGCAGCTCGCCGGCCGGCACCTGAGCGAAAAAATATTGCGTGAAGCCGTCCAGAGCGTGCGTGCGCTTGCCGAACCGCTGTCCGACGTGCGCGGCTCCGCCGCCTACAAGCGCGAGATGGCGGTGGAATTCGCGTATCGTGCGCTCTACAGAGCCCTGCAGCGAGCTGCCGGGCTCGATAAGGCGTGACTCGTGACCGGTGGCCAGGAACAAGACGAGGAGAGAACCGTGAAAGGAATTCATTGTTCGCTGGCCTGCGTCCTCGCCGCGCTGGCGCTGATCGGAGCCGGCGGGCAGGCTGTCGCACAAAGCTACCCCGCCGGCCCGATCCGCGTAGTCGTGCCCTTCCCCGCCGGCGGCGGCGTGGACAGCATGGGACGCATCCTCGGCCAGAAACTGACCGAAGCGCTCGGCCGGCAGATCATCATCGAGAACCGCCCCGGCGCCAACGGCATGATCGGCAGCGAATTCGTCGCCAGATCGGCGAAGGACGGCTATACCCTGCTCGTCAACGGCGCCAACTTCGTCACCACGCCGAGCCTCTACGGCAAGGTCACCTACGACCCGCTGCGGGACTTCGATGCGGTGAGCCTCGTTGCGCTCGCGCCCAACGTCCTGGTCGTGCACCCCTCGCTGCCGGTGAAATCGGTCAAGGAGCTGATCGCGCTCGCCAGGGCGCGCCCCGGCCAGATCCAGTACGCCTCCTCGGCGAGCGGCAGCACGCCGCACCTCGCCGCCGAGCTGTTCAAGACCATGACGAAGACCGACCTGCTGCACGTTCCGTACCGCGGCACGGGCCCCGCCATCACCGCGTTGCTGAGCGGCGAGGTGAGCGTGATGTTCATGCCCGCGCTCGCCGCCGTGCCCTACGTCAAGTCCGGCCGGCTGAGGGCGCTCGCCGTCACCAGCCGCGAGCGGCTGCCGGCCCTGAGCGAGCTGCCCACCGTCGCCGAATCGGGGCTCAAGGGCTACGAATCGAGCCAGTGGTACGGCGTGCTCGCCCCGGCCGGAACGCCGGCGGACATCCTCGATCTGCTCAACTCGCAGGTCGCGAAGATCATGCGGACGCCCGACATGAAGCAGCGCATGACGGACAGCGGCAGCCTCGCGGTCGGCAGCACGCGCGAGGCGTTCACCGCCCATCTCAGGGAGGAATTCGCAAAGTGGGCGAAGATCATCAAGCAGTCGGGCGCCCGCGTTGATTAGCCCCGATTAATGAGCGCCAAGGAAAACGTTTCGGGCCGGATCGTCCACGAGACACCGGTGGCGGCGCCGCAGGGCGGGGAGGTCTGGGGCAGCGACGCGATCGCCGCAGTGCTGCGCAGTCTCGAGCTGCCCTACGTCGCGCTCAATCCGGGCGCAAGCTACCGGGGGCTGCACGACAGCATCGTCAACTACCTCGGCAATCGCGCGCCGCAGCTGCTGCTCACGCTGCACGACGAGACCGCGGTGACGATCGCGCACGGCTACTGGAAAGCTTCAGGGCGCATGATGGCGGCAGCGCTGCACTCCAACGTCGGCCTGATGCACGCCTCCATGGCGGTCTTCAACGCCTGGTGCGACCGCGTGCCGGTGCTGGTGCTGGGCGCGACCGGCCCGTGGGACGCCGCCAAGCGCCGCCCCTGGATTGATTGGATCCATACCTGCGCCGACCAGGGCGCACTGGTGCGCAACTTCACCAAGTGGGACAACCAGCCGGGCTCGGTGCCGGCGGCGACGGAAGCGCTGCTGCGCGCAGCGCAGATCGCGCAGACGGCGCCGCGCGGTCCGGTGTACGTGAACCTCGACGCGACGATACAGGAACAGGAGATCGGGCCGATGCCGGCGCTGCCCGAGGCCTCGCGCTTCGCCACGCCGCAGCCGGCGCAGCCAGCGTCCGATCTCGTCGCGGCGGCGGCACGGCTCCTTTCCGGCGCGAAGAATCCGGTGATGCTCGCCGGGCGCTGCTCGCGCAGCCTCGAAGCGTGGAACGCGCGCGTCGCGCTCGCCGAGAAGCTCAACGCCCGCGTGCTCACTCATATCAAGCTCGCCGCGGCGTTCCCGACCGATCACCGCCTGCACGCCGGCCCGCCGGCCGTGCGGCTCGCGCCGGAGGCGCAGAAGCTCGTCGCGGAGGCGGATGTGATCCTCGCGCTCGACTGGCTCGACCTCGGCGGCACGCTCCGGCAGGCCTGCGGCGCGAAACCGGTCGCCGCGAAGATCATCCAGGTCTCGTGCGATGCGCACAACCATCGCGGCTGGAGCATGGACTATCAGGGCCTGCCGCCGGTGGACGTGTACCTCCTGTGCGAGCCGGACGCGGCGGTGCCGCTGCTCGCCGACGCGGTGAAGGCGCGGGCGGCGAGCGCACCGCCCGTGACCCCCGGCAAGGTGCCGCCGGCCCCGGCGGACGCGGTCACGCTGCACGGCGTGGCCGCCGCGCTCAACGCGGCCATCCGGGGCATTGACGTCTGCTTTGCGCGGCTGCCGCTCGGCTGGCACGGCGCCTACACCCATTTCCGGCACCCGCTCGACTACATCGGCTACGACGGCGGCGGCGGCGTGGGCTCGGGCCCGGGCATGATCGTGGGCGCGGCCCTCGCGCTCAAGGGCAGCGGCCGCGTCCCGATCGGGCTGCTCGGCGACGGCGACTTTCTCATGGGCAACACCGCGGTCTGGACCGCGACGCACTACCGCATCCCGTGCCTGATGATCGTCTGCAACAACCGCTCCTTCTTCAACGACGAGATGCACCAGGAGCGCGTCGCGGTCGCGCGCGAGCGGCCGGTGGAGAACCGCTGGATCGGCCAGCGCATCGGCGATCCCGACATTGACCTCGCGGCGATGGCGCGCGCCCAGGGCGCGGCCGCCATCGGTCCGGTCACGCGCGTCGCCGAGCTCCGGCCAGCCATCGAGCAGGGCATCGAGACCGTGCGCGCGGGCGGCGTGTGCGTGATCGACATGCGCGTTGCGCCCGGCTACGACTCGGAATAAATCAACGACGAACAGGAAAAGAGATGAGGATTATCGCCGGACGGCCCCTACCCGCAGCGGTCCGCGCGCTCGCGCCGGCCGCGTTGACCGCCTTCGCGCTCGTCCAGGCGCAGAGCGCAGCGGCGCAAGCCTATCCTTCCCGCTCCGTGCGGGTGGTCGTGCCGCAGAGCGCAGGCGGCTCCACCGATCTCGTCGCGCGCGTCGTGTCGCAGCGGCTCTCCGACGCGCTCGGCGAGCCCGTCGTCGTGGACAACCGGCCGGGCGCGGGCAGCCTGCAAGGCACCGACCTGGTGGCCAAGGCGGCGCCGGACGGCTATACGCTGCTCGTCGTGGCGGCCTCCTTCACGATCAATCCCAGCATCCGCAAGAAGCTGCCGTTCGACCCGCTGCGGGATTTCGAGCCGGTCACCCGGCTCGTCACCCTGCCCCATATCCTGGTCGTGCACCCCTCGCTGCCGGTGAAATCGGTCAAGGAGCTGATCGCGCTCGCCAAGGCAAGGCCCGGGCAGCTCAATTACGGCTCGAGCGGTGTCGCCACCAGCACGCACATGGCGGCGGAGCTGTTCCGGTTCCTGACCGGGACCGACATGGTGAACGTGCCGTACAAGGGCGGCGCACCCGGCATGACCGCGCTGCTCAGCGGGGAGGTCCAGCTCTATTTCGCGACCATCTCGACGGCGTTGCCGCACATCAGAACCGGCAGGCTGCGTGCGCTGGGGGTCACGAGCGCGAAGCGCTCGGTGGCCGCGCCCGAGTTCCCGACACTCGCGGAAGCGGGCGTGCCCGGCTATGAGCACTCGTCATGGGTGGGCATGCTCGCGCCGGCGAAGACGCCGCAGGCCGTCGTCACCCGCCTGAACGGCGAAGCGGTGAAGATCGTCGGCTCGCAGGAAGTGAAGACCCTGCTGCTGCGCGACGGCCTCGAGCCGGTCGGCGATACCCCGAAGGAGTTCGCCGCCGTCATCCGGTCGGAAATCGCCAAGTGGATCAAGGTGGTCAAGGCCGCAGGCATCAAGGCGGAGTAAGGCGTGAGGAGTGACGGGTGGCCTTGTCGCCCGCGACAATCAGAATTTATTCGGCAATCCCACGGCAAGGCGGCCAAGGGGCGAGAAATTTCGGCTGCGTCACGCTCCCCGATCATTAATCGAGTACCGCATCCCATGCCGGAATGGGTGCGATGCGGCTCGTCAGAAAATCAACGAAGGCCTGAACCCGAGGGGAAAGATGGCGCCGCTCGAGATATACCAGCGAGACCATCGGGCCTACCGACACGTAATCGCGCAGCACCACGTGGAGCAACCCGGCGCGCACCGCGTCGTGCGCGATGAAGGTTGCAACGTTCGCAATCCCCGCTCCGCCGATCGCGGCGTCGAGCAGCGCCTGGGCATTGTTGATGTTGAGGCTGCCCGAGAGGGAGCGCGAAAAGCGCACGCCGTTCGACATGAAGTTCCACTCGCGATAGCGATTCGTCTGGGGGACGTAATACACGAGACAGCGGTGCCGTTTGAGATCATCGGGCGTTTTCGGTTCGCCGTAGCGCCTGAGATAATCCGGCGATGCCACGGTGACAAATCGAAGGTCGCACAGCCGCCGCGCGATCAGCCGCGTGTCGCCGAGGTCCCCGATGCGAATGACTGCATCGAGGCCTTCGTCGGCGAGATCTGGAACGCGATCGCTCAGTTCGGCGTCCACGACCAGTTCGGGGTTGAGCTCGACGAACTGCGCCAGAAGCGGCACCACTATGCGCCAGCCAAACCCGACGGGCATCTGTACCCGCAGCCGTCCCCGCGGCTTGATGCGCCGGCGCGTCAGGGCGGTTTCGGCATCCTCCAGTTCCGCCAGGATCTGGCGACAGCGCTCATAGAACGCGGTCCCGTCGTCGGTCAGGCTCACGCTGCGCGTCGTTCGGTGAACCAGCCGTACTCCCAGACGGTCTTCCAGCCGCGTGATCGCCTTGCTGGCGCCTGACGGGGAAATCCCCAAGCGCCGTGCCGCTTCTGTAAAGCTCTTGGCCTCGGTGACCCGCACGAAAACGGAAATGCCTTGAATCGAATCTGAACCCATTGATTATTGACGAGATGTCAATAATGTTGTGAAGAAAGCGCCGTTTATAGAACTTTAAAAACATAATAGCATGCCCAGAATGAATGACGCCGACTCCGCGCTGAGGGCTACTACGGAGCGACTCCACCATCGGCTCAGTTCGTCTGATCCGCGCACCGGGAATTCACGATGCTCAACCGTTGGGCGGAATGCTGTCGCCGAGCAATAAGTGGGCGCAACCGATTTCGAACTGACCGGCGATGACGACCCCTGCCTATGAAGTATCCGCCATCAAGTACGCCGAACGCGACGGTCGCCGGCCCGAGCACTTCGTCGGCGGCGACCCTCATGATGTGCCGATGCCGATGGATTATTTCATCTGGCTCATCCGCAACGAGGAACAGCTCATTGTTGTCGACACCGGCTTCGATGCCGCGATGGCGAAAAAACGTGGCCGCCGCCTGCTTCGCGCGCCGCGAGACGGCCTCGGGGCGCTGGGCGTGCGGGGGGAAGAAGTGCGCAACGTGATCATCACGCACCTACATAACGACCACGTCGGCACCTTCTTCGATTTTCCGAACGCGGTGTTTCACCTCCAGGACCGCGAGATGGCCTATGTGACCGGCCGCCACATGCGCCACGAACTGCTGCGCCGCCCGTACCAGGTCGACCATGTCGCAGGGATGGTGCGTATGGTATTCGAGGGCCGCATCGTCTTTCACGACGGAGATGAGGAGATCGCGCCTGGCGTGAGCGTGCATCACATCGGCGGTCACACGGCCGGATTGCAGTCGGTCAGGGTTCTGACACGGCGTGGGTGGGTGGTGCTCGCCTCCGATGCAAGTCATTACTACGAGCACATGGAGCGGGGAAGTTGCTTCCCGACGACGTTCCATCTCGGGGAGGTGCTCGAGGGTTACGAGAAGCTGCGGCGCCTCGCGGACTCGATGAACCACATCGTGCCCGGGCACGATCCGCTCGTCCTGGAGCGCTATCCGGCCGCGGCGGCCGAGCTGGAAGGCGTCGCGGTGAGGCTCGATGCTAATCCGCGACAACTCGCTTCATCCATCACAGAGAGCCCAACTGATTGAAAAGGAAACGCCCATGAAAACCAGTCGCACATGGTGGGGACGCCAACTGTTGGCGCACGCGGGTCTGCTGCTGACAGCGCTGCTTGGCGCCGCGCACGCGCAGGAATATCCGGTGAAACCGATCAGGCTGGTGGTGGGGTTCCCGCCGGGCGGCTCGAACGACATCGTGGCGCGGCAGCTCGCGCCCCGGCTCGGCGAATTGCTGGGTACTCAAGTGATCGTCGACAACCGTCCGGGAGCCAACGCAACGATCGGCACTCAGCTCGTCGCCAAGTCGGCGCCAGACGGCTACACGCTGACGCTTGGCAGCGCGAGCCCGCTCGCAATCAGCCTCTATACCTATCCCAACATCCCGTACGACACGCTGCGCGACTTCGCGGCCATTACGAGCGTCGCTTTCACTCCCGAAATCATCGCCATTCATCCTTCGGTGCCCGCGAAATCCCTTAAGGAGCTCATCGCGCTCGCAAGGTCGCAGCCGGGGAAGCTCAATTTCGCCTCTTCGGGAAATGGCGGATTGCCGCATCTCGCGATCGAGCTGTTCAAGGGTCTCGCGAAGATCGATGTCGTGCACGTTCCCTATAAGGGCGCCGGACCGGCAGTAACGGACCTCCTCGGCGGGCAAGTGCAGGGAACCATCATTGACTTCCCGGTACTGTATCCGCATGTCAAGAGCGGAAAACTGCGCGGCGTCGCGGTCGCCAGCGAGACCCGGGCACCGCTTCTGCCCGATATTCCCACCGCGCGCGAAGAGGGCCTCACAAACCTGATTGCCGTGAACTGGTTCGCCATCATGGCCCCGGCGAAAACTCCACGCCCGATCGTGGACAAGCTTTTCAATGCGATCGCGAAAGCCGTCACCTCTCCGGAAGTGAAGGAGCGCCTCGGGGCCCAGGGCGTCGAGCCGTTCCTGAGCGCGTCGCCCGAGGCTTTCATTGAATTCCTGCGCAAAGACCTCGTCCGCTGGGAAAGGGTAGCGAAGGAGTCGGGCGCGCGCGCGGACTGATTGCTGCACCTTTCAATGCAGATGGCTGGGTGGTCCGAAGATGGAGACGACTAGAGTGCTGCTCGCTACGCCGGGCCAGATCGGTCCGCTGCGCGTGAGGAACCGCGTGGTGATGGCGCCGATGGGCACCAACTACAGCACCACCGACGGCCTGTCCACCGAACGCGACAAGCTTTACTACGCCGAACGCGCGCGCGGCGGCGTGGGCATGATCATGACCGAGGCGATGGTCGTCACCGAGCATGCCCGCCCACACCACAATTCGCTGTGCTGCTACCACGATCGCTTCATCCCGGGGCTCGCGAGTCTGGTCGAGGCGATCAAGGCGCACGGCGCTTATGTCTGCGGGCAGTTGAACCATCGCGGCGCGCTGCTGCGCCGCTCGGTGCTCAACATGGAGCCGGTGGGACCGTCCCCCTGGAAAAATCCCAACACGGGCGATGCCGTGCGTCCCTTGACGGTTCCCGAAATCGTCGAGATCCAGAAACTCTTTGTGGATGCCGCGCGCAGACTGCAGCAAGCGGGATACGACGGGGTCGAGGTCCATGCCGGAAATGGCTACCTCTTCCAGCAGTTCTTCACGCCGCGCATCAACAAGCGCGCGGATCAATACGGCGGCTCCTTCGACAACCGCGCGCGCCTGCTCCTGGAGACCATCGCACGGCTCAAGGACGCGATGCCTGATTTTCCGCTCATCGTGCGGTTGAGCGCGAGCGAGTTCGCGGAAGGCGGCTACAGTCAGGACGAGATCATCGAGCTTGCCCACCGCCTCGAAGCCTCCGGCGTCTCGGCCCTCGATATCTCCGGGGGAAGCAACGAGAGCCCGCAGCTATCCAAGTACTGCATTCAAACACCGTCGTTTCCGCGCCGGTGTCTTGCCCCGTATTCGAAGCCGATCAAGGAAGCGGTTTCGATCCCGGTGCTGGTGGCAGGCCGCATCGTAGTTCCGGAAGATGCCGAAGCGGTGCTCGCGGAAGGCTGCGCTGATTTCGTGTCGCTGGGACGCGCACTCTACGCGGATCCGCACTGGTGCCTGAAAGCGTTCGGAGAAGTGAAAGCTCCAATCCGCAAATGCATCGCGTGCAACATCTGCTTCGAACGGCTCACGCTCGAAAAAGATGTCGCCTGCGTTCATAACCCGATGATCGGCACCGAGTTCGAGGCCCTGGAGTACGCGGAGCCGCAGCTTGTGTCGACCTCGCGCACAGTTCACCCGCGGCGCGCGCTCGTGCTCGGCGCCGGCGTGAGCGGAGTCGAAGCCGCGCGCGTGCTGGCCGGCCGCGGCCACGACGTTGAAATCTGGGAGAAGGCGGACCGTCCCGGCGGGCAAATGCCGCTCGCGATTGCCGCACCCGATAAGCGCGAAGTCGAGCCGGTCTGGACCTACCGCTGGCAGGAAGCGCAACACCTTGGTGTCCGGGTTAGAACAGGTGTTTCTGCGTCTGCGCAATCGATTCGAGAGTTCAACCCCGATTTCGTCATCGTGGCCACAGGCGCGCGACCGCGTCCTTGCCCGTTCGACACTTCGCGGCTCGACGCGTCGGTCATCGTCGCCGATGCGTGGGACGTTCTTGCGACGCCGGAGCGTGTGCCACCCGGCGCGCGCGCGACCATCATCGGCGGCGGCATGGTCGGACTGGAGACCGCCGACCTTCTCAGCCTGCACGGTGTTTCGTGCACGATCGTTGAAGCACTGCCCGCGGTCGCCGCCAGCATGGCACGCAATAATCGCATGGAGCTCATCGAACGGATCGAGGCGCGCGGAACCCGGATTCTCACGGGCGTGACCGTGCTCGCCGCCGAAGCTTCCGGTATCGAGATCGAGGGCGCGGACGGTTCGACGACAAAACTGGAAATCGGCGATTTTCTGATCGTTGCGATCGGTCCCACCTCTGACAGCGAAGGCGCACGCGTTTGCGCTGGAGCCGGCGTGCCGTTCGCGGTGGTGGGAGATGCGTACCGGCCGGGAGATTTTCTGTCGTGCCTGCGGGATGCTTGGATGGTGGCACTAAGTATCGATCATCGCTTCCGCGACGAGCGAAAGCCGACGCCGGCAGGGTCAGCGACTGACAGTTTTCAACATTCACGATCCACCATTTACGATTGACGAGCTTCCATGACTCTGCCGACTTACGAAGTCTTCGCGATCAAGTACGCGCAGCGCGATGCACGCCGCACCAGCCACTTTCTCGGCGGCGACCCGCACGATGCGCCCATGCCGATGGACTATTTCGTCTGGCTCATCCGCAACAGCGAGCGCACGTTCGTGCTCGACGTCGGCTTCACTGCCGAAGTCGCCGCGCAGCGCAAGCGCGTCATGCTGAGGCGGCCTGCGGAGGGTCTGGCAAGGTTCGGCGTCGATGCGCAATCGGTGCGCGACGTGATCGTCTCGCACATGCATTACGACCACATCGGAACCTTCGGCGATTTTGCGCAGGCCCGCTTCCACCTGCAGGACGACGAAATGGCGTTCGTCACCGGCCGCTATATGTGCCACGAACACTTCAGGCACAGCTTCGAAGTCGAAGACGTCGTCGGCATGGTGCGCATGGTGTACGAGGAGCGCGTGCAGTTTCACCACGGTGATGACGAGCTTGCGCCGGGTGTGACGTTGCACCGCATCGGCGGACATACGGCCGGACTCCAGTCGGTGCGCGTGCACACGAAGCGCGGCTGGGTCGTGCTCGCCTCCGATGCGAGCCACTACTACGAACACTTCGAGAAAGGACGGGTCTTCCCAACCGTGTTCAACATCGGCGAGACGCTCGAGGGCTATCGGAAGTTGCAACGGCTCGCAGCATCGCCCGAGCACATCATTCCGGGGCATGATCCGCTGGTCATGGCACGCTATCCGGCGCCATCCGCCGAGCTTCAGGGCGTCGCCGTGCGTCTCGACGTGATGCCGGGCGGCTGATTGCGCGCCGTTGCAGGCACCGGGATATCAACGCAGTCATCAAAGGAGAAAACATCCATGAAAAAAGCACTGATCTCGATGACGGGTCTGCTGGCCGTGCTCGCTGCGGCGGGAGTGCACTCACAGACGTACCCGGCCAGGCCGGTGCGCATGCTCGTCGCATTCCCGACGGGCGGCAGCGCCGACATCGTCGCGCGCGTGTTGGCGCAACGGCTGACGGAAGCGATGGGACAGAACTTCGTCGTCGAGAACCGCCCCGGCGCCGGCGGCAACCTCGCCTTCGAGGCGCTCGCGAAAGCGAATCCCGACGGCTATACGATCATCAATAGCACGCCCGGGATCGTCATCAATCCGAGCCTGTACAGCAAAGTGAACTTCAAGATCGAGGATTTTGTCGCCATCTCTCATGTCGGCGAGGCGCCGCTTCTCATCATGGCGAACCCGTCGCTTCCGGCGAACTCGATTCCCGAACTCGTCAAGCTCGCGAAATCCAAGCCGGGGGAGATCCGCTATGCGAGCGCCGGCAATGGGAGTTCCTCGCATCTCGCGAGCGAGGTGTTTAGGATGATGGCCGGCATCGACATAACGCACGTGCCGTACAAGGGCGGCGGGCCTGCGTTCCAGGACGTGATCGGCGGCCGCGTCGAGATCACGGCGCTGCCGATCGCCGAAAGCTTGCCGAACGTGCGCGCGAAGCGCGTCAAGGCGCTCGGCCAGACCGGCGCGAAGCGTTCGTCGATCGCACCGGACATTCCGACGCTCGACGAAGCCGGGATCAAAGGCTACAACGTGACCACCTGGTACGTGGTCTTCGCTCCGGCGAAAACCGCCGCTGAGATCGTCAACCGGCTCTACAGTGCGATCGACAAGGTGCTCAGGAATCCGGAAACGCAGGAAAAACTGAAGAGCGTGGGTGTCGACATCATCGGCAGCGATCCGCAGCGCGCGGAGGCGTTCGTGAAAGGCGAGTATGCGAAATGGGCAAAGCTCATCCAGCAATCCGGCGCCAAAATCGACTGACAGCCGGAAATCCCGCACATGAGCACCGTAAAACCTCCGCTTCTGGATAACGCGACCCGCGACCTCGCGCGCTTTGCTTCCGCGTTGCGGTATGAAAATCTGCCACGAGAAGTCGTCGACCGGATCAAACTGAGCGTTCTCGACAGCATCGGCTGCTGCTTGTTCGGCGCGACCCTGCCCTGGACGCGCAAGGTCGCCGATCTCGCAATGGCCGAAGGCGCACGTCCGGCGGCTTCGCTCATGGGCATGGGCAGGAAGACTTCGCCCGCGCTCGCCGCGCTCGTGAACGGCACGGGAGGGCACGCTTTCGAGCTCGACGACATCCACAAGGAGTCGATCGTTCACATCGGTTCGCTTGCGACGCCGGTTGCTCTCGCGTTTGCGGAAGAACGAGGAGGCGCCACCGGGCGCGACGTGATCGCGGCGATGGCCGCCGGCTACGAGGTGGGAGCGCGTGTCGGCAATGCCGCGACGATGAGCCTGTTCTTTCGCGGCTTTCATCCGCAGGGTACTTCGGGCGTGTTCGCAGCGGCGGCGACGGCAGCGCACATGATCGAGCTCGATGCAGGAGAATTCCGGCACGCGCTCGGCATCGCCGGCTCTCAGGCGGGCGGATTGATGGCAGCGCAGGAAGGTGCGATGGTGAAGCGCTTCCACTCGGGCCGCGCGGCGCAGAGCGGCGTCTATTCGGCGTTGCTCGCGAAATCCGGCTTCACGGGCATTCCGGACGTCCTAGAGGCGGCATACGGCGGCTACCTCACGTGCTACTCCGATCAACCGAACGGAGCGCGCCTCACCGCGGGCCTGGGCTCGACCTGGGAGACGCTCAACGTCGGCTACAAACCGCACGCAGCCGTGACGAGCATCCACACCGCGCTCGACGGATTGGCGCAGATCATGCGCGAGAACGACGTGACCGCCGACGATATCGCGCGCGTCGAGGCGGGTCTGAGTCCCATGACGCACGTGCACTGCGCGTGGGAGTACCAAGCGCAAGGGGTCACCGCCGCGCAAATGAATCTTTACTATGGCCTGGCGGTCATCGCCCTGGACGGCATGGCATTCACCGAGCAGTACCGCGAAGACCGCCTGCGCGATCCGCGCATCCTCGACTTCATACGGCGCATCACCGCCCGCGTGGACCCGGAAATCGAAGCGATGGGCGCGCCGTTCCGGCACGCGGCGCGGATGAAAGTCACCACCCGCTCCGGGAATAGTTACGAGAAGCTCATCCTCGACCGGCGCGGCAGTCCCGAGAACCCGCTCAAGCCCGAGGAGATCGAGTATAAGTTCCGCCATGTGGTGAGCCCGTGCCTCGCGAAGCCCGACATCGACAAGATGGTCAAGCTCGTCGGCAGGCTGGACGAACTCACGGATACCTCGGAGCTCATTGCGATCTGCGCAGCGCCAGGCATCGGGAATTAGGAAAGATCAGAGGACACAACCGTGGACGACAAGACGTATGCACGCCGGCTCGCCGCGCACTTTGCGGCGCTCTCCTTCAATGACATCACGCCCGCTTCGCGCGCGGCGGTGAAGCGCCTGCTCGTGGATTATCTCGGGGTCGCGCTCGCCGGCAGCCGGAGCGAGAGCGGGCGCATCGCAAGGCGCTTCGCGAA
>DAIDBG010000329.1 GCA_027310225.1 bacterium
CCCGGTATAGGTGTCGGCTTGCCACAGCAGGAGCAGCGCCATTGCCGCTGCAGCGGCGGCGGTCGCACCGAGCTTTTCCCGGGCGGGCAGCGGAACCGGCGGAAACGCCGCGGCGAGCAGCGACAGCAGCGCCAGCATCAAGGCCACGACCAGCACCGCGGCGAAATTGGAGAGGTAAGGAATCAGTCCGAACGCCGTGACCAGCACGCCGGCCACCGAGCCGATGGTGCTGACGAAAAACACCTTGCCGGCGCCGGCATCGCCAGCCGCCTGGTTTTTGCCGCGCAGGAAAATCGCGACCAGCAGCGGGTTCATCGCCGAGGTTGCCACCAGCGGCAGGAACAGCAGGATCAGGCCGGCGGCGAAGGCCCCCAGTACCAGGCTCCAGTTGGCCAGGGGTGAAAACAGGTAGGGGTAGGCGAGGCTGGCGCCGACGATGGCGATCGCCGCCACCGCCGGCATCAGCATAAAGAGCTGGGCCAGCCGGGCTGTTGACGGGGACCGGCGAGCGCCGTCCCCGGCGAGCCTGCCGCCGGCCCAGTAACCGAACGCGAGAGCGACCAAAGTGATCGAGAGGATGCCGGACCAGATATAGAGGCTGACCCCGAAGTACGGAGTCATGATGCGCGAGGCGAGCAGCTCCAGCGCAAGCACTGCAGCGCCGGAAGCGAAAATGATGGCGTAGAGCAGCATCGGGCAATCGCTGGTCGGGTATAATCCCGCACTTTCAAAACGCCAATATAACCCAGGCCCGGGCCCGGGACGAGGAAAGCGCTTCAGAGGAGATTCGTCATGCAGTCCATATCGTGTCGGCCGGTTTCCTCTGCGGCTCTGCGGCGGCTTGCCGGTGCGTTGGCGTTCGTGGGCGCGGCATTGCCGGCGCTCGCCGCGGAGCCGAGCGTCCCTTACGTGCCGACGCCGCAGGAGGTGGTCGAGCGCATGCTGCAGATCGCCAAGGTCGGGCCCCGGGACTACGTGATTGACCTCGGCTCGGGCGACGGGCGCATCGTCATTACGGCGGCGAAGAAGTTCGGCGCGCGCGGTTTCGGCGTGGACCTCAATCCGGAACGTATCCGGGAGAGCAACGAGAACGCGCGCAAGGCGGGCGTCACCGACCGGGTCGCGTTCTACCAGCGCGACCTGTTCGAAACCGACCTCAGCGAAGCGACCGTCATCACGATGTACCTGCTGCCCCGGGTCAATCTCGAGCTGCGGCCGAAGCTGCTCGATCTCAAGCCCGGCACGCGCGTGGTGTCCCACGATTTTTCCATGGAGGACTGGAAGCCGGACCTGTACGAGAAGGTGGACGCCAAGGACAAGTACGGCGGTACGGGCGGCACCAGCGACATCTACTTCTGGGTGATTCCCGCCAAGGTGGCCGGCAACTGGCGGTGGCAGATGCAGGTGGGCGGCAAGCCCCGGTTCTACGAGATGACGCTGGCGCAGAACTACCAGGTGATTTCCGGCACCGCGCGGGCCGGCGGCGAGAGCGTGAAGCTCCAGAACGTGCGCCTGCGCGGCAGCGAGATCCGCTTCAATTTCACCGCCGGCGTTGACGGGGCGGCGGTCAGGCACGAGTTCAGCGGCAAGGTCGAAGGCGATGCCATCAATGGTTCCGCCATGCTGTCGGGCGCCCGCCTGCAGGGGCAGCTCGAATGGAGCGCCCGGCGCGTCGCACGATCCGCCGCTCCCCGCGATCCCGGCGCGCGCGTCTCGCAATCCTTCTCCGGCCTGTTCGACTGATGCCTTATCGGACACACACCGGTGCCGCGCTGGCGCGGGGTGCGTTGCTGATTGCGTGCCTTGCGGCGGGGCGGTCGCTGGCGCAGGACTTCGGCGACACGCCGTACGTGCCGACCCCGCAGAACGTCGTGGAACGGATGCTCGAGATCGCCAAAGTCGGGCCCCGGGACTACGTGATTGACCTTGGCTCCGGCGACGGACGCCTGGTGATCACGGCGGCGAAGAGGTTCGGCGCGCGCGGCTTCGGGGTGGACCTCGACCGGCGCCTGGTGAGGCTCAGCAACCGTCTCGCCGCCGAAGCCGGCGTGGCGCAGCGCGCGGTGTTCTACGAGCGCGACCTCTACCAGACCGACCTGGGGCGCGCGACCGTGCTCACCATGTACCTGCTTCCCGAGGTGAACCTGATGGTCCGGCCGAAGCTCCTCGCCGAGCTCAGGCCGGGCACCCGCATCGTGTCGCACGACTACGACATGGGCGAGTGGCTGCCCGATTTCCAGACGGAGCTCGCCGCCCCCGGCAAGACGGTCGGCGTGGGCCAGCGCAGCAAGATCTTCTACTGGGTGGTTCCGGCGCGCGCGGCCGGCCGCTGGAGCTGGCGGCTCACGCTCGACGGCAAGGTCGAGGAATTCGAGCTCGCCCTCTCTCAGCAGTTCCAGAAGATCGAGGGCACGCTCAACGCGGGCGGGAGCACCGCCCGCATGGAAAACGCCAGGCTCACCGGCGAGGCCATCAGCTTCTCGGTGAGAGCGGGGGAGTTCCGCTACGATTATTCGGGCCAGATCATGAATCGCGCGATCGAAGGCACGGTGCGCGTGAACGGCGGCGGGCGGGCGCGGGAACTTTCCTGGAAAGCAGGGCGGATCGAGGCATGGGAGCCGCGCTTCACGGCGCCGGACGCCCCGCCGGTCCCGGGGTAGGCGTGCGGGTCGCGGCACGGCTGGCGGTTGCGGCGTGCGCGCTGGCGGCGGCGCTCCCGCTCCGCGCCCAGGAAGCGCAGGCCCAGTCCGATGTGCCCTACGTTCCCACTCCGCCGAACGTCGTGGACACGATGCTCAAGATGGCCGGCGTCGGCCCGCGGGATTTCGTGATTGATCTTGGCTCCGGAGACGGCCGTATCGTGATCACCGCGGCGAAGAAGTTCGGCGCGCGCGGCCTGGGCGTGGACATTGACGGCAACCTGGTGAGCGCGGCGCAGCGCGAGGCGCGGCGCCAGGAGATGGCGGAGCGGGTCGAGTTCCGCGCCGAGAACCTGTTCATCACCGACCTCAGCCGTGCCACCGTGCTGACCCTGTATCTGTTTCCCCGGGTCAACCTGCAGCTGCGGCCGCGGCTGTTCGAGGAGCTCAGGCCCGGCACGCGCGTCGTGTCGCACGATTTCGATTTCGGGAGCTGGCGGCCCGATGCGCGCGTCACGGTGCCGGTTCCGGACAAGCCGTACGGCCCGCCTTCGAGCGAGGTTTACCTGTGGATCGTGCCGGCCAGCGCCGCCGGCGACTGGCGGTGGCGCCTCGAGGCGGGCGGGGCCGTCGTGGACTACGAGCTGGCGTTGCGGCAGACTTTCCAGATGCTCGCGGGCAGCGCCCTCGCCGGGGGGCGGATGGCCCGCGTCGAAGGCGGCAGGATGCGCGGCGAGGAAATCGGCTTTACGCTCGCCGTGGACTCGGGCGCGGGCGTGGAGCGTCAGGTGTTCAGCGGGCGCGTCGCGGGCGATACCATCGCCGGCAGAGTGAAGCCCGCCGGCGGCGGCGAGCGCGAGTGGCGCGCGAGGCGCGTGAAGCGCGGCAGCATGGATATAAAAGCAGGGAGCGGTGGGCAGTAAAACCCTTACCGCTTACCGTCTATGAGAAAGGAGTCGTGATGAATGGGTCGGTGCATTGGTTGAAAGTGATCCCCGTGGCGCTGGCGCTGCTCGCGCCGGCGGCGCTCGGGCAGGAAGGGGCGGGCGACGTGGTTTACGTTCCGACGCCGCAGGTCGTGGTGGACGAGATGCTGCGCATGGCCAAGGTCGGCTCGGGCGACTACGTCATTGACCTCGGCTCGGGCGACGGCCGCATCGTGATCACCGCGGCGAAGAAGTTCGGCGCGCGCGGCTTCGGCGTGGATCTCGATACCGTCCTGCTCAAGATGGCGAACGAGAACGCAAAGAACGAGGGCGTCGCGGACCGCGCGCGCTTCTTCGAGCGCAACCTGTTCGAGACCGATCTTTCTTCCGCGACCGTGATCACGACTTACCTGCTGCCGGAGATGAACCTGAAGCTGCGACCGAAGCTGTTGAGCCTGAAGCCCGGAACCCGCGTGGTGGTGCACGACTACGCCATCGCGGAATGGGAGCCGGACGACGAGATGACGCTGCCCGTTCCCGAGAAGACGGTGGGTGATCCGGGCAAGAGCTATATCTTCCTCTACATCGTGCCGGCGCGGGTGGCCGGCCGCTGGGCCTCGGAGCTGCCGGTCGGCAGCCGCGCCGTGCGCTACGAGTTCAGCTTCGAGCAGAATTTCCAGCTGGTTCAAGGCAGCGTGCGCGTGGACCAGCGGGAGTTCAGGCTGCCGCAGTTCCGGATCGCAGGCGAACAGCTCGCCTTCAATCTCAACGTTCCCATGGGCGGCGCGGTCGTAAGCCACCGTTTCCGCGGCTGGGTGAAGGGCGACGCCATCGAGGGCACGGTGACGGTGGGCGAGGGCAGCGGCCAGCGGGTGATGCCGTGGCGGGCGAAGCTGACGCAGCGCGGTGAGGCGAACATGGGCGCGGCCGGGGCGGCCGTGCTGGGTGCTGCCCGATGAGCGCCGGGTCCGCGCCGCCCGCAGGGGGCCAGCCGCGCGCGACGCTCACCGTGTTCGACGCGGTGGCGATGATCGTCGGCATCGTCATCGGGGTGGGCATCTTCAAGGCCCCTTCGATCGTCGCCGGCAACGTCGGCAGCGAGGCCGCGTTCATCCTGTTGTGGATCGCGGGCGGCGTGATTTCGCTGATCGGTGCGCTGTGCTACGCAGAGCTGGGGAGCGCCCATCCCAACGCCGGCGGCGAGTACTACTTCCTCTCCCGCGCCTACGGCGACTGGCTGGGGTTCCTCTTCGCCTGGGCGCGCATGACCGTGATCCAGACCGGCGCGATCGCCGCCATCGCTTTCGTCTTCGGCGATTACGCTTCCACGCTGCTGTCCCTCGGGCGCTACAGCTCCGCGATCTACGCCGGGCTTGCGGTGGTCGCGATCACGGCGTTGAACGTCTCCGGCACCAGCGAGAGCAAGTGGGTGCAGAACACCCTGACGGCGGTGCTGGCTCTGGTGGTTCTCGCCGTGGTGGTGAGCGGGCTCACCGCCGCGCCGGCGGCACCGGCGCCGGCCGCCGCCCCGGCCCAGGGTGCATCCTGGTTCTCGGGCCTGGCGCTGATCTTCGTGCTGCTCACCTACGGCGGCTGGAACGAGGCGGCGTATCTCACCGCCGAGATGCGCGACACCCGGCGCAACATCGTGCGCGCGCTGGTGATCGGCATCGTGGTGATCACCGTGCTCTACCTGCTGCTCAACCTCGCCTACCTCAGGGCGCTGGGGCTCGCCGGCATGCAGTCTTCCAGGGCGGTGGCGTCGGATCTCATGAAGGCCACGTGGGGAGAGGGCGGTGCCTGGCTGCTGGGCATCATGGTGATTACGGCCGCGCTCTCCACGCTCAACGCGACGGTTTTCACCGGCGCCCGCACCAACTACGCGCTCGGACGCGATTTCGCGATCTTTCGCGTGCTCGGGAGGTGGAACGATGGAGTTTCCACGCCGGTCAACGCGCTTCTTACGCAGGGCGCAATCGCGCTCGTCCTGGTGCTGCTCGCCTCTTTCACGCCCGACGGCTTCCAGACCATGGTCGCCTATACCGCGCCGGCGTTCTGGCTGTTCTTTACGCTGACCGGGATTTCGCTGTTCCTGTTGCGGAGACAGCGAAATAAACAATCCGTCACAGGAGGGGCTGCGCCTCTGGAGAGAGGTCCGGATGGCATCCGATCAGCTCGAGAACCCGACTCTTACCGAGTCCCGTTCTATCCCGTAACGCCGCTACTTTTTGTAGCGGCGTCCGCGTACATGCTGTATTCGAGCTTCAACTACGCGATGAGCCTCGATCCCGGCTCGATCGGTGCGATGGTGGGCATCGCGATGCTCGCCTCCGGCGTGCCGGTGCTGATGTGGGCGAAGCGCGTCGCGGCGCAGGCGGGCTGAGCGACGCTATCACCCGCGCAGGCGGGCGGTAACGGCTCTTGGCGCCGCCCTTGCGGCGCAAAGGCGCCATCACCGCGAAGGCGCGTGTAATTCCCCTCCTGCCCGAGGAGGGGTGCTCGCGTAGCGAGCGGGGTGGTGGGAGGATTTCCCCCTCACACTTCAACATCATTACGATCCCCTCGCGGGGCGCACGTCATCGCGTTAGCGCTCGACTGCGCAAGCGCCCCGTCCTGCCCGGTGTTGACAGGTATGCATAACATGCATATATTATAGGTGTGTTCGCCGAATTTGACCCGAAGAAGGATGCGGAGAAACTATGAAAAAGGTGTATGACTTCTCTAAAGGCAAGCGTGGCGCGGTGATTCCCACCACGGGGAAAACGCGTATCACCATCTACATGGACGACGCAATTCTCAGCCGATTCAAGGCCCAATCGGAGAAGACTGGCAAGGGCTACCAGACTCTGATCAACGAGGCTCTGAAGGCCTACTTAGGGCTCGCAGAGCAACCCGTAACGCAGGAACTCGTGCGCAAGATCGTGCGTGAAGAGCTCGCGGCACACGGTTGAGCGCAACGCAGAGCTCGATAGAATCTTGACCTGCGCGGGGTTGATTCCGACCCGCGGCTTCGATTCTGTCCTGCGGCGGCCTGCGGGCTAGTGTGCAATGAATCGCATCTCGCCAGGCTGGATGCCGATACTGACGCCGCTGCTCGGCATGAATGGCTTGCTGCCGGCGTGGTGCGGCTGGTCAGCGATGATGTCCGCATCGCCAACGCGGATGCGGTAGCGCACGAACTCGCCCAGGAATTCATAGCCCAGCACGGTGCCTTGCAGCCAGACGTGTTCGTGGTCGCGCGCCGAGTCCGCGACGCGCAGCGTGACGGCATGCGGCCGGAAGCCGACCTCGACGTCTCCCGCTTTGGGCACGTGCGGCAGCCTCGGCAGCTTGACGTTGCCCAGGGTGGGAGAGACCAGATTTACCATCTCGCGCGAAGCTTCGCGAATGGATCCCGGCAGCAGATTGATCGTACCGACGAAGTTTGCAACGAAACGATTGGCCGGATTGTCGAACAACCCCATGGGCGTGCCGATCTGCTGAATCACTCCCTGATCCATTACCGCAATTCGGTCGGCGATGGTCATCGCCTCTTCCTGGTCGTGCGTGACGAAGATGGTCGTTATGCCCAGCTTGCGCTGCAGGGTGCGCAATTCGTCCCGCATATAGACGCGCAGCTTGGCGTCGAGGTTGGACAGCGGCTCGTCAAGCAACAATACCTTGGGCTCGATGGCGATAGTTCGGGCCAGGGCGACCCGCTGCTGCTGGCCGCCGGAGAGCTGGTTGGGGCGGCGCCGCGCGTAATCCTCGAGGTTGACCAGCGCGAGCGCGGCGGCCACCTTCTGCTCGATGAGCGGTTTGGGGAGCTTGCGCTCCTGTAAACCGAAGGCGACGTTTTCCCACACTGTCATGTGCGGCCACAGTGCGTAGTTCTGGAACACCATGCCGACGTTCCTTTGCCATGGCGGCACGCGCGAGATTTCCTCGTCTCCGATCAGCACCTGGCCGGATTGGGCCTGGTTGAAGCCCGAGATGAGCCTGAGCAGGGTTGACTTGCCCGAGCCCGACGGTCCCAACAGGGCAAAAAACTCTCCCGGCTCGATGACGAGATTGATGTCGCGCAGCACCTGCGTCTTGCCGTAGCTCAACGCGACGTTCCTCACTTCGACTTTGACCCCGCCTTGCATCATGCCATGCCCTTCCCGAAAGCGTGCCCTCGCCGGGCGCTCGGCTACATCTGCTGGTCGAGCGCGGTGGCGCGCGACCGCAGAAAACGGTGCGAAAGATAGGTTCCCAGCGCGACAATCAGCACGGCCAGCACACCCAGGGCGGCGCCCGGCCCGCGCCCGGCAGCAGACTGCATGTAGAGGTAGATGCCGTAGGACATCGGCGCGTTCACCTGCGACGTGGTGAGCATGATGGTGGCCGAGAGTTCCACAGCGGCGGTCATAAAGCTGGTGATGAAGCCGGCGAGGATGCCGCCCGCCATCAGTGGCACGACGATACGCTGTATCGTGCGCCGCTTGCCCGCGCCGAGATTCTCGGCTGCTTCCTCCAGTGATACGTGCATCTGCTGCAGCGCCGCCACGCACGACCTCAGCGCATAAGGCAGCCGGCGTACGGTGTAGGCAATCATGATCAGGATCCACGACGAGGTGAGCAGGTCGTCAGTGAAGGGAATGTTCACGCCCCGGAACGTGCGCAGATAGCCGATGGCGAGCACCACGCCCGGAATTGCCAACGCGGTGCTCGCCATGAAGTCCAGCGACCGCCTGAGCGGCAGCCGGCTGCGCAGCATGAGGTAAGCGATGGCAGTGGCGATCACGACGTCAAGCGTCGCGGCGATGCCGGCGTAGAGCACCGTGTTCCAGATCATGCGGGGGGAGTCCCGGAACACGGTCGCGTAATGGTCGAGGGTGTAGGCGTCGGGCAGCACGCTGAAGCTCCACACTTTGGCGAGCGACAGCAGCAGGATGCCGATGTGCGGCGACAGTACCAGCAGCAGCACAAAGATGATCCAGGCGTGGGCGAGGGCAGCCTGCCATGGCTTGAGCCTGCGCTTGGCGAGGTTCGACCCGCCCCGCTGCAACGTCGCATAGTCGCGGCCCCTCAGCGCCAGGGCCGATGCCCAGAGCGCGAACAGCGAGAAGCCGATCATGAACACGCTGATCACGTATCCGATGGGGTCCTCGATGCCGATCGAGGTGATGCGTAGATACGCCTGCGGCGCCAGCAGGTTGGTCTGGTTGAGTACCAGGGGCGTGCCGAGATCGTCGAAGACCTTGACGAACACCAGCGCCGCCCCGGCGACGTAGCCGGGCATGGCGAGCGGAAACACGACGCGGCGGAACAGCCGCAGGCCGCTCGCACCGAGATTCTGGGCGGATTCCTCCATCGAATTGTCAATGTTGTTGAGCGCGACCACCAGGTTCATCAGGATGAACGGGAAGTAGTGCAGCGCCTCGACGAAGATCACGCCGTTCAGTCCCTCCATGACGGGCAGCGTGAAGCCGAACCAGTCGTTCAGCAGCAGGTTGACCGCCCCGCTGCGCCCGAAGATGAGCTGCAGCGCGACCGCGCCGACGAAGGAGGGCATGATGAGCGGCAGCACGCCCAGCGTCTGGATGAGCAGCGCGCCGCGGAACTGGAAGCGCACCGTGAAATAGGCGAGCGGCAGGGCGATCAACGAGGCGAACACGACCGAGAGCGCGGCCACGTACAGGCTGTTCCAGAACGACTCTCGCATCAGCGAGAGCTGGAAGAACGAGCCAAAGTGCGAGAGCGTGAAACCGCCCGCGCCGTCCGCGAACGCGACGTACACGACGGTTACGACCGGGACGACCAGGAAGACGAGCAGCAACGCGGCAATCGCGAGCGCGACCGCGGCCTGCGCCCACGTATATGCCGCAGGTCTGAAGAAGCGGGCGCTTAGAGCCGCAGTGCGCAGATCAACCCCGAATGCGAATAGACAGGGTTACTTCACCATCGCTGCCGCCTGATTGGCGAGCTCGGCGGCCTTGAGGTAGTTCTTGCGCGCCGTCGAGTTCCAGTATTCCTCGAGCCCGGTCAACTGCTTGGTCTTCAGCGCGTCGCGCTTGGTCTGGCTGAAGAGTGCGAGGAACTCCTTGTCCTTCACTTTCTCCTCGGAAACGAGCGGCGTATAAGCGAGCTCGCGCGCTTCCGCCAGCAGCTTCTGCGCCTGCGGATTGCTCCTGCCCGCGAGCTTCGCGGCCGCCTCGTGTATCGCTTTGGTCGCGGCCGTGAGCTCCTTGAGGCGGAACGTTATTGACTGGTCGAACAGCGCGTTGACCACGTAGTAGCGGGAGCGCGACAGGTCGGAGTCGAAGTTGACCTTGGGCCTGATCTTGCCGCTGAACGGGTTCGGATAGCCCGGTGGCGCCTTGGCGTAGGTCGCCGGCAGCACCGGGAGCCGGCTGATCCTGGGGTCAAGCAGCAGTTCCTGCCCGGGCTCGGACAGCGCGAAGCTGATGAACTTCTTCCCGAGCTCGGCGTTCCTCGCGTTGGCGATGAGCCCGATGTTGGCGGGCACGATGGCGGTCACCGAGGGATAGACGAATTCCACCGGGAAACCCGACGCCTTCGCCGACAGGCCGAAGAAATCAATCACCAGCCCGATGCCGAACTGCCCGTTGTTGACGCCGTCCGGCACGCCGAAGCTGCGCTCGGTGATCGCCGCCGCGTTGCCGCCGATCATGAGGATCTGCTGCCAGCCCTTGCTCCAGCCTTCCCCCTGCAGGATGGTCTCGATCGTGAGGTGGGTGGTCCCCGAGCGCGAGGGCGAGGAAATCGCGATGTGGCCGAAGTAAACCGGCTTCACGAGATCGGCCCATTCCTTCGGATCGGGCAGCTTGTTCGCCTTGAGATAACGCGTATTCCACATCAGCCCGTAGCCGGCGAGCGCCTGGCCGTAGTAGAAGCCTTTCGGGTCGTTGATCGGGTAGTTGCCGATCTTCGCCGGCACCGCGGGGTTTTTCCCGTCGAACTTCTGGAGCAGGTTCTCGCTTGACAACACTTCGAAGGCGTCCGGGGCGGAAGCCCAGAAGACATCGGGCT
>DAIDBG010000032.1 GCA_027310225.1 bacterium
GCACTGGCCGATGACTTTGCCCTGCAGGACTTCGGGTAAGATAGGAACCGATCAGGCGCGAGTGATCGTGTCGGACAATGGCGAGCAGCGTCGTGCTGCGTGATGGCGACGACTGCCTGCGGGCGCGGCCATCGGCTCCCAGCGCGAGTCGCCGTCGGACCAAGGACTTGGCGGAGCAGAAGTGCGACGTCTGATCACTACCGTTTCGGCCGGCTTCCGCTTGGCGAATGGATGAAAATCGGCAGGTTTGTGCAGAACAGCAGGAGGCGCCAGTCGGTGCTGATCAGTCGGAATTTGATCGGATCGAACAACAATCGCCGCATTCTAATCAAGGTTAAGAAAGCGCGTTAAGGGACAGTGTTGTTGCCACGAGAGAAAATAGGAACGTAGCAGACCCGCTGATTGACGTATCCAGGAATTGATTCGCGATCTCCAACACATCTTTGCCGAAGACGGCCCATTGGCGCGGGTGGTGACCGGTTATCGCCCGCGGCTATTCCAGCTCGAGATGGCACGAACGGTCGCGGAAGCAATTGCGGGAAATGGCGTGCTGGTTGCTGAGGCAGGAACGGGCACCGGCAAGACATTCGCCTATCTTGTGCCAGCATTGCTTGCGGGCGGAAAAGTGATCATCTCAACCGGCACCAAGACGCTGCAGGACCAGCTTTTCGACCGTGATATCCCGACGGTGCGCGAAGCGCTGACAGTGCCTGTAACGGTTGCTCTGCTCAAGGGCCGCGCCAATTACGTCTGCCGCTATCACCTCGAGCGCGTGCAGAATGATGGCCGGCTGCCGGCGCGCAACGAGGTCCGATACTTGGAAAGTATCGCACGCTTTGTCCAAAGCACTACCACCGGTGACAAGGCCGACTGCCCGGCCGTGCCGGAAAACGCCGGCATCTGGTCATACGTGACTTCCACGCGTGATAACTGTTTCGGTTCGCGGTGCCCTCACTACGACGGCTGTTTCATGATGGGAGCGCGGCGCCAGGCCCTCGCAGCCGATGTAGTGGTAGTGAATCACCATCTGTTTTTCGCGGACCTCGTGCTGCGCGATGAAGGCATCACAGAGCTGCTGCCGGCATGCAATATAATCATTTTTGACGAGGCGCACCAGCTTCCCGACACGGCGAGTCTTTTTTTTAGCGATAGCGTTTCGACTTCGCAGTTGATTGAACTCGCACGCGATTCCCGGCTCGAAGCAGCGTCGGCGGCGAAAGATTATGCACCGTTGCCGCAGGCGGCGCAGGCGCTCGACAAAGCCGCTCACGACTTGCGGCTTGCGTTCAAGGAAGACAATGGCCGCTTGCCGCTGCGCATGTTAGAAGGCAACAGGGCATTCGAATCCGTATTCGGTATGGTGCTGGAGAGGCTCGATGAACTGGCAGTGCACCTGAAGGGGCAGTCAGAGCGCAGCGAAGGGCTCATGCGCTGCTGGCAGCGGGCGTTCTCGCTCGCCGAGCTGGCGGAACGCTGGCGCAGTGGCGTGGATGGTGACCGCGTGAAGTGGATCGAGCTGTTCAGCCACTCACTGTATCTCAACTCGACGCCGCTTTCAATCGCAGAGACCTTCCGCAGGCAGCTTGAAGACCGGATAGGCGCGTGGATTTTCACATCGGCGACGTTGTCGGTAGACCGTGATTTCAGCCACTATTGCGGTGAAATGGGGCTCGCGGGAGCACGCACCGCGAACTGGGACAGCCCATTCGATTTTGCGCGCCAGGCATTACTCTATATCCCGCAACGATTGCCGGACCCGAACACGCGCGAGCATACTGCAGCCGTGGTGAGGGCGGCGCTCCCCGTGATCGAAGCAGCCGGCGGGGGCGCTTTCCTGCTCTTTACCAGCCTGCGCGCGATGCGCGACGGCTATGACCTGCTGAAGCGCGCATTCGAGTTGTGCGGCCTGGATTGCCAGCTGCTTATGCAGGGGGAAGGGTCGCGGTCCGAGATGCTAGTGCGCTTCCGCGAGTTGGGCAACGCGGTACTGGTGGGGAGCTACTCGTTCTGGGAAGGGGTGGACGTGCGCGGAGAGGCATTGTCGCTGGTGGTCATAGACAAGCTGCCGTTTGCGCCACCCGACGATCCTGTGCTTTCCGCGCGCATTGATAAACTGAACCGGGAGGGGCGCAACGCCTTCCTTGAGTACCAGCTCCCCGAGGCGGTGATCGCGCTCAAACAGGGAGCAGGGCGGCTGATACGTGACGAAACCGACCGTGGGGTGCTCATGATCTGTGATCCGCGGCTCATTTCCCGCAATTACGGCAAGCGTATTCTGCAGAGCCTGCCGCCGATGAAGCTGACAAGAAACGCTGAGGAGGCTGCGGCGTTTTTCAATATGCGAGCCACGACTCCGCCCGCTGTCACGCCAGCCAACGCACCGTCAGCCACAATGCGATGATCAGCGCCGCGCCGGAGTAGCCATGAGGCTTGGGGCGCCTGTCTTCGAGCCAGCAGGCGGCCTGTGCCCGGCATTCATCAGGTCTATAGGGCTAAGAGCATAAGTAACGAACGTAGCGGCGAGCGCTCTGACCACGAACTGCGTGCGGGGAGAGCGGGGCAGAACTGCAGTGCAACGAGTTCGCCCTTGGGCCGTCGCGCTTGGGCTCTCAGGCGATTCATTATCGGTTTACACCGCTTCGGCCCACAGATCGTGAGCATCGGCACGTTTGACGCGTACGGTGACGAATTCGCCGGGTTTCACCTTGGGTGACGGCGCCACGTGGACCGTGCCATCTATCCCGGGCGCGTCGGAACTGCTGCGGGCTGCGGCGCCATCAGCACCGGTTTCATCCACCAGCACGGTGAGGATCTTGCCGATCTTGCGCTTGAGCCGCCGCCCGCTGATTTTTTCCTGTAGCCTCATGAAACGCGCGCGGCGTTCCTGCTTCACTTCCTCCGACACGTGGGCGGGCAGGGCATTGGCTGCAGCGCCTTCAACGGCCGAATAGGCGAAACAACCGACGCGGTCCAAGTCCGCTTCCTCGAGGAACGCAAGCAGGTCCTCGAACTCGGCCTCGGTTTCTCCAGGAAAGCCGACGATGAACGTGCTGCGAATAGTGATGTCGGGGCAGATCTCGCGCCAGCGCCGGATACGGGCGAGATTGTCTTCCGCGCTTGCCGGGCGCTTCATGAGCTTAAGTATCCGCTGGCTCGCGTGCTGGAACGGCACATCGAGGTAGGGCAAGAGCTTGCCGCCCGCCATCTGCGGCACGACTTCATCCACGTGTGGGTAGGGATAGACATAGTGTAAACGCACCCACACTCCCAGTTCGCCCAGCGCACGCGCGAGTTCGGTCATGCAGGTCTTTAGCGGGCGGCCACGCCAGAAACCGGTGCGGTACTTCAGATCCACGCCGTAGGCGCTGGTGTCCTGCGAGATGACGAGCAGCTCCTTCACGCCCGCTTTGACTAGATGTTCCGCTTCCTGCATTACTGCCCCGATCGGACGGCTTACCAGATCGCCGCGCATGGAAGGAATGATGCAGAAGGTGCAGCGATGATTGCAGCCTTCGGCGATCTTGAGATAGGCGTAGTGCCGGGGCGTGAGCTTCACGCCCTGCGGCGGGATCAGGCTCGTGAACGGATCATGCGAGCGGGGAAGGTGCTGATGTACCGCCCGCATGACTTCCTCGGTCGCGTGAGGGCCGGTCACGGCTAGCACGCGCGGGTGTGCCTTTCGGACGACGTTATTCTTGGCGCCAAGGCATCCGGTGACGATTACCTTGCCGTTTTCCGCCAGCGCTTCCCCGATCGCGTCAAGGGATTCGCGAACGGCTTCCTCGATGAAGCCGCAGGTATTGACGATGACGAGGTCGGCATCATCGTAGCTCGGCGCGATCTGGTAGCCTTCGGCGCGCAGCTGCGTAAGGATGCGCTCCGAGTCCACGAGCGCCTTGGGGCAGCCGAGCAAGACGAAGCCAACCTTGGGGGAAACCTGCTGCACGTCCGGGAACGGGGTGTCAGCCCGGTTTAGTTCTTGCTTTCGCCGGTCTCGGGCTTGTGCCCTTCTTTCCGGTCCGGCTCAGCCGGCTTGGGATCGCTGCCTTGGCGATATGCGCCGCCTGCGAAATTGGGGAAGGGAAAATTACTGAAGAGGTTGCGGGTCTGGTTCTGCAATTGCTGCTGCATCTCCATGAACGCGTTGGCGCTCTGTTCCAGGTAACGGCCCATCAGGCCTTGGATCGCCGGCCCCTGCATCTTCAGGAACTCGCCCCATGCCTCGGTGTTCAGCATGGGGTTCTCGCCGTATATCTGCCGTGACTGATCCTGCAGCCGTCTCTGAATCTCGATGAAGGTTTGGATGTTCTTCTCGAGGTAGCTGCCCATCATTCCCTGCATCGCGCTGCCGTAGAAACGAATGATCTGAGAGAGCATGTCGCTCGAGAACATCGGGGCGCCAGCGGCCTCTTCCTCCAGGATGATCTGCAGCAGGATGCTGCGCGTCAGGTCTTCATGGGTCTTGGCGTCCTCTACCTTGAAGCCAATTTGCTCCAGCACCAGCTTTTTGACGTCCGATAACGTTATATAACTGCTTGTTTCGGTGTCATAAAGCCTGCGATTCGGGTATTTCTTGATGATTCTGGGCTGTTGCGTCATGGCCACGTGCCCGTTCAACGAAAGAACATATTATTGCAGAGCAACGCAGGAATTGCAATCTAACAGATTGAAAAATATCGGTAAATCAAGCGTGCTTCGTGAGCTTGACGCTTCGCATTATGCTATCCGCAGCCCATCCGCTTGCTCCTCACTCAGTACATGTGCTGGCCGCCATTGATTGCGATATTAGCACCGGTGATGAAAGCAGCTTCCTCAGTGCACAGATAGGCGACCAGCGCGGCGACTTCCTCCGGTTTCCCAAGCCGGCCGACCGGAATCTGCGGAATGATCTTGGTGTCCATGATTTCCTTCGGAACAGCCAGCACCATCTTGGTTCCGATGTAGCCCGGTGAGATGGTGTTCACGGTCACGCCCTTGCGTGCGACCTCCTGCGCTAGCGCCTTCGTGAAACCATGCATACCCGCCTTGGCTGCGGAATAATTGGTCTGGCCGAACTGGCCCTTCTGCCCGTTGATCGACGAAATATTGATGATGCGGCCCCAGCCCCGGTCAACCATACCGTTGCACGCCGGTTTCGTCATGTTGAACACGCTGTCGAGATTGGTGCGCAGCACCGCGTCCCAGTCGGATTTTCCCATCTTCATGAAGGTCGCATCGCGCGTGATGCCTGCATTGTTCACCAGGATATCGATTGGTCCGGCCTCGGATTGAATTTTGGCAACCGCTTTCTGGCACGAGTCGAAATCGGTGACATCCACCTGCACCGTATTGCACTCGCATCCCCGGGCTTTCATGTCATTTACCCACTGGCCGGCCCTGGTGTTGCCTGGGGAATAAGTCGCGACCACCTGGTGCCCGGCCTTGGCGAGCCGCATGCAGATGGCTTCGCCGATTCCTCCCATGCCGCCAGTAACGACTGCCACTCGTTGTGCCATGACCCTTCTCCTCGTTGGTAACAAACGCGCTGGAAACGATAGTAGCGCGCACGGACGCGCCCCTTGATGTAGATCAGGTCAGCCGCATTTCTCCTTTACGTAGCGCCCGGGGGCGGGCTCGATTTCCGCGTAGCGCGCACCGCCGGGCGTGCTCCGGCCAGGAACCCGGGCACCGCCGGAGGCCGCCAGCCACGCGCTCCAATGCGTCCACCAACTGCCCTGACGCGATTCCGCAGTGGCCAGCCAGCGCTCAGGATCCTCCCCCGGTTCCGGATTCAGCCAGTAGTTGCGTCGGTTTTTCGAAGCTGGGTTGACGATGCCCGCGATGTGGCCGCTGGCAGCCAGCACGAATTCGATTCTACCTTTAAGCAACCCAGTGCTGGCGTAGGCCGTCCGCCACGGCACGATATGATCCTCGCGGGTCGCCAGTACGTAAGCCGGTGCGTCAATCCGCCCCAGGTCCACCGGCACCCCGCACATGGTGAGCCGGCCCGGTACCCGCAGGTTGTTCTCGAGATACATGTTCCGCACGTAGTAGGCATACATAGTGCCAGGGAGATTGGTGCTGTCGCTGTTCCAGTAGAGCAGGTCGAACGGTTCCGGTGTGCGGCCCTTGAGGTAATTGTTGACGACGTAATTCCAGATGAGATCGTTGGCGCGCAGGCTGGCGAAGGTGAGCGCCAGTTCCCGTCCGTGCAGCAGGCCACCTTGCGCGAAGTCCTGTTCGCGCTTGCGCACGTAGGGTTCATCCACGAATACGTTCAACTCGCCGGTGTCGCCGAAGTCGAGCATGGCGGCGAGAAGCGTGAGGCTGGCAACGGGATCTCTCCCCTTGGCGCGCAGCACGGCGAGCGCGGAGCCCAGCAGGGTGCCGCCGACACAGAAGCCGAGGGCGTTGACTTTCCCGACCCCGCAAACTTCGGCTGCCACTTCCAGCGCCCGGATTACGCCGTGCTCCAGGTAGTCGTCCCACGTCGCACGCCCCATCTCGCGCGGCATGTTGCGCCACGACACCATGAATACGGTGTGCCCCTCCTCGACGGCGTGGCGCACGAACGAATTCTCCGGCTGCAGGTCGAGGATGTAGTACTTGTTGATGCATGGCGGCACCATGACCAGCGGCCGCTCGAACACCGTTTCGGTGGCCGGCCGGTACTGGATCAACTGGACAAAGGCATTTTCATAGATCACCGAGCCCGACGAGATGGCGAGGTTGCGGCCGACTTCGAACGCGCTCTCGTCGGTCATCGAGATCATGCCCTTCCCGATATCAGCGGCGAGGTTACGCAATCCGCGCGCCAGGCTTTCGCCACGGGTTTCGGCCGCCAGCTTCAATGCTTCTGGATTGCTCCAAGGATAATTGGCGGGAGACATTGCATCCATGAATTGGCGGGTGAAGAACTCGAGCTTCCTCTTGGCCCGGGGCTCGAGCTTGGCGCGATTGATGACTTCCCGCAGCCAGTGCGTGGCGAGCAGGTACGACTGCGACAGGTATTCGAAATATCGCTCCTTGCGCCACTCCGGGGCGCGGAACCGGCGGTCGGAAGGGTCGGCTTCGACCACGGGCTGCGTCGGCCCGTCACGGCGCGGTAACAGGTAGCTTGCCCACAGCTCGAGCTGATTGCGGTAATGGCGGTTCTGGATCTCCAGCCAGTGTTCGGTGTCCTGTGCCATGCTGGCAGTGAGCGACCTGAAGATTTCCGCAACGCCGAGGGTCGCGTCGAGATCGAGCGGCTCCACCACGCGCTCGATCAGTTCGCGGCTGAGGCTTTCGAGATACTCGCGGGGCGAGTCGGCGTTGTCAATGGCGCGATTCATGACGCACGGCCCGGGAGGAATGTCGGGTACTCAGTGTAAACGGCGCAGATTGCAGAACCGCGAACGTCGCCGTGCGCCGTGTAGCATATCCTAAGCCAGCAACTGCCTGCCGGTTTGTCGTGTGGTCAGCCGGCGACCGTTTCGCACCGCAGCGGTGCGCGCAATTATACGTGATAAAGCGGTGAACAGAGACCGGAGAATTTCGGAAGCGCAGTTTTTGGGAGTCGCTGGTCACGCCTGTCAGCTGGTGCGCCAGATCAGTGCCGCCATACGCCCCGTCTTCCGGTCACGGCGGCAGGAGAAGAAGCGCGCAGCATCGGAGTAAGTGCAGATTCCGCCGCCGTGGATGCTTTCGACGCCGGCGAAACGCAGGCGCTGGCGCGCGAGCAGGAACAGATCGGCGAGCCATTTGGACGGGGCATGAGGCGTGAATGCCGCGGCAGCTTCCTGGTCGCACGCGAGGAACGCCTCACGCACGTCTGCACCGACTTCGAACGCGCACGGTCCGATGCCCGGCCCGAGATAGGCAAGCAGTCCGCCCGGATCGCGTCCCAGTGCTTTCACCGTGTTTTCGATAACGCCGCGGACGAGGCCGCGCCAACCGGCATGGGCGACGGCAACCACCGTGCCGGCACGGTCGGTCAGCAGCACCGGGATACAGTCGGCGATCGTCACCGCGCAAACGGTTCCGACGCAGCGTGCAAAACTCGCATCCGCCCGCGGCGTTTCGGAAAGCGTATCGGCGTCCACTACGCCGCAACCGTGCACCTGATGCAGCCACTTCGGCTCCTGCGGCAGGGCTGCGCACAAACGAGCGCGATTGGCGGCAACCCTCTCCGGGTCGTCGCCGGTGCGTAACCCGAGGTTGAGGCTCGTGAACGGGCCGCGGCTTTCGCCCCCGGCACGCGAGGTGATGACCGCCTTGACATTCCCCGGCACCGGCCAATCGGGGATGATCCAGTCTGGATGAAAGCTCATGACGCTTTTCGCAAGGCCTTGATCAAGCGCTGCATGTCCGCGGGCGGGGCGGCACGCCAGCTCAGGGCACGTCCCGATTGCGGGTGCCGCAGGGCCAGGCGTTCGGCGTGCAGGGCCTGCCGCGGGAAGACGGGCATGGCGTTGCGTCTGCCGTATACGGCATCACCTATCAGCGGATGACCGAGCGCAGCGAGGTGGACGCGAATCTGATGGGTGCGCCCGGTCTCGAGGCGGCAGCGCAGCAACGTGGCGTTGGGGTAGCGCTCCACCACCTGGTAATGCGTCGTGGCGTGCCGCCCGCCGGCGACCACCGCCATCCGGGTGCGCTTCACCGGGTGGCGTCCGATCGGCGCTTCGACCTTTCCGTCGCGCGCTACGCGTCCGAGCACCACTGCAAGGTATTCGCGCGTCACGCTGCGCGCCTGCAACTGGCGCACGAGGTCGGTCTGAGCCTCCAGCGTCTTGGCCACCACCAGCAGGCCGCTGGTGTCCCTGTCGAGACGGTGCACGATACCGGCGCGGGGAATGCCGGCAAGGGCCGGCGAGTGATCGAGCAGGGCATTGAGCAACGTTCCGTGCCAGTTGCCGCTGCCGGGATGCACCACGAGTCCCGCCGGCTTATTGATGACCAGCAGGGCCGCGTCCTCGTGGATGATGTCGAGCGGAATGTCCTCGGGCTGATGCGCAAGGGCCGCGGGATCGGGGGCAGGGACGATCTCCATGATTTCTCCGCCCCAGACCTTCTGTCGCGGTGGCACGGCGCGACCTTCCAGCGTGATCCGGCCCGCACGCACCCATTGCGCCAGCCGGTTGCGCGAGTATTCCGGCAACAAACGCGTCAGCGCCTGGTCCAACCGCAGTCCGGCGCATCCGGCGGGAACGGTGAGCTTTACCGGGACAGTACCGGCCCGGACTGCGTTATAATTTTGGGGAGGTTTCGTGGTGTTCATCCTGAGATATAGTTTAGCGGTAATCGCCGGCGTGCTTATCGCGGGGTGCGGCCTGCTGCCCGAACAGGTGGACGAAACCAGAGGCTGGTCGGCGCAGAAACTGTACGCCGAGGCGAAGGACAACCTCAACAGCGGCAACTATGAGCAGGCGATCAAGTACTACGAGAAGCTCGAAGCGCGCTATCCGTATGGCCGCTACGCCCAGCAGGCGCAGCTCGAGATCGCCTACGCCTACTATAAGGACAACGATCCGGCGCAGGCCATCGCGGCGACCGAGCGTTTCATTAAGCTCCATCCCAATCATCCCAGCGTTGATTACGCCTATTACCTGAAGGGACTCGCCAACTTCAACGATGATCTGGGCTGGTTCGGTTACCTCAGCGGGCAGGACCTGACCGAGCGCGATCCCAAGGCGGCGCGTGAGGCGTTCGACGCGTTCAAGGAGCTGGTAGCGCGCTTTCCGGACAGCCGCTACGCCCCGGACGCGGTCGCGCGCATGAACTATCTGGTGAATGCGCTGGCTTCCAACGAGGTCCACGTCGCGCGCTATTACATGAAGCGCCGCGCCTACGTTGCGGCAGCAAATCGTGTCCAGTTTGCCCTGAAGACCTATCCGCAGGCGCCAGCCAACGAGGAAGGACTGGTGATTCTGGTGAAGGCCTATGACGCGCTCGGCATGAAAGACCTACGCAACGATGCCGAGCGCGTGCTGATGAAGAATTTCCCAGACAGCAAGTACCTCAAGGGCGATCCGGGCAAGGCGGGCGTACCATGGTGGCAGATCTGGAACTGGTAAACAGCGCTCTGCTGCGCGGACCGCTGTTTATATTGAAGTTCATTCATCTAAGGTCGGGGCGGTTGTGATCATGAATCAATGTCGCACGCCTCTGGAATCATGAGCCCGGCCGGCACCGGCAGGGTGACAAACCGCCCGAATCTCAGCCGAGCGCCAGGAAGACAACCCCCGCCACCATCGCGGCCGCCGCGGTCAGGCGGCGTTTCACGTCACCCTCGTCCAGCAACCGCGTGCCCATCAACGCCACGACTAGGATGCTGATCTCACGCGCCGGCGCTATGTAGCTCACCGGCGTGAACACCATCGCCGTGAGCACCAGAATGTAGGACAGCGGGTTGAGCAGGGCGACGGCCACGATTTCCCTTTTTGCGCGTTTCCACGTCAGGCGGATCTCGCCCCTCGCCTTGAGCGCCATCGGCGTCATGAGCAGCACTCGGCCGAGATTCGCAGCCCAGTCCTGCACCAGCGGCGGTATCAGCCATGCCGCGACGGCGATCTTGTCAATGATCGTGTAACTAGCAATCATGCCGCCTGTCAACAGGGCGAATCCGACCGCATGATAGTTGCCGGAATGCCTGAGCTTGCGTGGATCGCCGGTCAGCAGGAATACACCGCCCCCGATCAGCAGCGCGCCACCCACCGCGATCGCGGTCGGCCGTTCCTGCAGGAGCATTACCGCAGCCAGCATCGTGATCAGCGGGGCCGTGCCACGGGCCAGGGGATAGACGATCGAGAGGTCCCCGCTGCGGTAACCGCGATCGAGCAGCACATAATAAGCGGTGTGCAATACGGCGCTGGCGAACATGAGTCCCAGCTGGACCCAGCCGAAGGCCGGCCTTTGCCACCAGAGTATTCCAGCCGCAAGCGGCGCATAGATGATCGCGGAGAGCGTGGCGAAGAGCCAGACGAATAGGGTCCCGCCGCCCGAGCGCTTGAGCAGATAGTTCCAGGTCGCGTGGATTACGGCTGCGGAAAGAACAAGCGCGAGAGCGAAAGCGGTCATGGCATTCCCGAATTCAGAAAAAGGCCGTTGACGATAGCGATGAGACGTAGTTACACGTCCCAACCTATCCCCTCTGGCCTTTTCGTCCTCGGGTGCATACCGCGGTGGGCTTTGTGTGGCGCTCGGTCCAAGCCCGACACGCATCGGCGGAACCCTAGCCACCCGTCGGTTGAGATTACGCCGGTATTTAAGCGCGCCGTCAGGGGGCGCGTCAAGCAAGCTGCATCGGCGGCCGCTGAAGACTGTACGACAAAACGCCCGCGCCGGATGACGCGGGCGTCATGCCGGTGACGGACTAGTTGGCGACGAGGGCGCCGTCGACGACCTTGACCTTGTCACCGGGACGGAATGCGGGCTGGTCCTGATAAGAAAAGATGCGGGAAGTCCCGTCCTCCAGGCGCACGGCGACGTCGTAGCGCTGGGTTTTCTTCATCTGTTTCTCGATCTGGTACCCGGCGTAAGCTCCACCAGCGGCGCCGGCGACGGTGGCGACCTTGCGTCCAGTGCCTCGCCCCACCTGGTTACCAAGCACTGCGCCGGCCACGCCGCCCGCAATGGCTCCCAGCCCGCTCGCCTCGCCTTCCTGTTCGACGATGTTGACGGCGCTGACGGTGCCGCAGTTGGCGCAGACGCGCGCGGCCGCCCTGGCGGGTTCGGCGGAAGCGACCTGGGCGGGCCCGGTCACCGTCTTCTTCGGCGCCGATGCCGTTTTATACGCCGTCTTTTTCTCGACGGGTGCGGGCGCCGTTGCTGTCTTCGCCGCTTCGGGCGCGGCCTGACCCTGCTGCTCGCTCGCTTTCGAGAACGAGCTGGGAATGATGCCGGTCATCACGCCGACGCCGACCGCGCTGAAGACGATCACCGACACTGCCGCAATTGCGACAACGGGACTCACCCGGCTGCGGGTTTCCGACATGGCTGTCCTCCTTTCGCTTCAACGGATAATTGCACTGACAACGTCATATTCTATCCCTGCGTTGACCGGAGGAGTGTGAAAAAATTCTGGAAAATACGATTTGTTACAGTGGAGACTGAAAATTACGCAGGATTACGCAGGACGTCCCCTGCGGCGGCAGGCCTCTACCTGCCGGGCGTGACGTGGTTCACGCCCGGCTCAAGACTGGAGCTCGGGGCGGTTTCGATAGTGATCGAGCGCTTCGGGGTTGGCGAGCGCATCCGCGTTCATCACCGGGCGGCCGTGCACGACGTTGCGCACCGCCAGCTCGACGATCTTGCCGCTCTTGGTGCGCGGGATGTCGGAGACCTGCACGATTTTCGCCGGCACGTGCCGGGGCGTGGTGTTTTCCCGGATTCTGCGCCTGATCTTGTCAACGAGCGCCTCGTCAAGCACGGTGTCGTCTCGCAGCCGCACGAACAGCACGACGCGCACGTCGGAAGGGCTGTCGGGCGGCCAGTCCTGGCCGACGACGAGGCTCTCGACCACCTCCTCGAGGCTTTCAACCTGGCGGTAGATCTCGGCGGTGCCGATGCGCACGCCGCCCGGGTTGAGCACGGCGTCGGAGCGCCCGTAGATCACGAACCCGCCGTGGCTCGTCAGTTCGATGTAGTCGCCATGGCACCAGACGCCGGGATATTTCTCGAAGTAGGCGGCACGATACCTGGCCCCGCCGGGATCGTTCCAGAATCCGACCGGCATCGAAGGAAAGGGCGCGCTGCAGACGAGCTCGCCCTTCTGCAACGTCACCGGCCGGCGCTGATCGTCGTAGACCTCGACTTTCATGCCCAGGCCCGCGCACTGAATCTCGCCGCGCCACACCGCGCCGGTGGGATTTCCGAGGACGAAGCATGAGATGAGATCGGTCCCCCCCGAGATGGAAGCGAGGTGCAGATCGCTCTTCACTTCGCGGTAAACGTAGTCGAAGCCCTCCGGCATGAGGGGCGATCCTGTGGAAAGCAGTGCTTTCATCGCCGCGAGGCGGTGGGTGAGCCGCGGCTTGAGGCCCGCCTTGGCGGCGCTGTCGATGAACTTGGCCGAGGTTCCGAAGACGTTCACACGCGCGGCGTCGGCGTAGTCGAACAACACCCGCCCGCCGGCGATGAGCGGTGAGCCGTCGTAGAGAACGAGCGTTGCGCGCGAGGCGAGGGCGGAGGCGAGCCAGTTCCACATCATCCAGCCGCAGGTGGTGAAGTAGAACAGCCGCTCCCCCGGCTTGAGATCGACGTGCAGCTGGTGCTCCTTCAGGTGCTGGAGCAGGGTGCCGCCGGCGCCGTGGACGATGCACTTCGGCGCGCCCGTGGTGCCCGAGGAATAAAGTATGAAGAGCGGATGGCTGAACGGGAAGCGCTCGAACTGAATCTCGCGCGGGCGGTAGGGCGCCATCAGGTCGTGGATGTTGATCGTGCGTGGAACGTCCGCGATCGGCGGCCGCGGCTGGGTGTAGGGCACGACGACGACTTTCTCGACGGAGGGAAGACGGGCGGCAATCTCCCTGAGCCGATTGACGATGTCGATCGTCTTGCCGTTGTAGAAGTAGCCGTCGGCGGCGAACAGCACTTTCGGCTCGATCTGCCCAAAGCGGTCGAGCACGCCTTGCACGCCGAAATCGGGCGAGCACGAGGACCAGACCGCGCCGAGGCTCGCCGTTGCCAGCATCGCGATGACCGTGCCGGGCAGGTTGGGCAGATAGCCAGCAACCCGGTCGCCGGGCCGGACCCCCGCGGCCTGCAACGCCTGGGACAGGCGTGACACCTCGGAGTAGAGCTCGGCGCAGGTGACCGTGCTCTTCAACCGGTCCTCGCCCCAGAAGATCATGGCCGGCGAGCGGTCGCGCCGGCGCAGCAGGTTCTCGGCGTAATTGAGCCGCGCCTCGGGGAACCAGCGCGCGCCCGGCATGCGCTCGCCGTCCACCAGCGCCGGTCCGCCGCGGTCCTCGCCGATCACGCCGCACAACGACCACACCGACTGCCAGAACTG
>DAIDBG010000033.1 GCA_027310225.1 bacterium
TGTCGCCCGCCACCCGGCCCTTGAAGAGATGGCGGCCGGCGGCCACCGGCAGCGCGAAGACGATCTCCTCCCCCCGCAGCCGCGTGTAGCTGAGCCGGGTGCCGCCCGCGGTCCCGTCGAAGTTCTGGTACTGCTGGCGCAGCGCGACCTCGTACTGCGCGACCGCGGGCGAGGCGATTCGGACCTGCCACCGGCCCGCGATCTTCGCCGGGACGATCCACAGATAAACCGTCGCGCTCGGCACTCCGTTCACCTTCTCCTTCTCCGGCACGTCCCAGGTGTACTGCTCGTCCGGCATCCACTCGGAGCCGAAGTGGTAATCGTGGGACACGACGCGCGTTCCGGGCTTGAGCTCCCCGAAGATCTTCGGGCGCAGGTTCACCATCATGCCCGGCAGCAGGTAGAGCGTCACCACGGTCGCCTTGCTGATGTCGGCCCTGAACACGTCCTGCACGAAGAAGCGCGCGCGGTCGGCGATGCCGAGCCGCTGCGCTTCGCTGTTGCTGAGCCTCACCAAGTCGGGGTCAATGTCCACCCCGAAGCCGCGCGCCTTGTACCTGAGGGCGGCGGTCAGCACGATGATGCCGTCGCCCGAGCCGAGATCCACGACGAAGTCATTCGGCCCGACCTTCGCCATGCGCAGCATCTCGTCCACCACCACCTGCGGCGTCGGCACGTACGGACCGCCGGTGCGTTCCGCCTCCGCGGCACCCGCCAGCCGGGCGAGGAACAATGCGCCGAGCGCGAACAGCGTGCGACGGCGGTGCGCTGAAAAATCCGATCCCATCGTTTCCTGCCCCTGCACAGAAACGCGACTCGCGCTCCTTCTAGCTCTGCTCGCCCTCGAGGCCGACGCTGGCGCGCCAGTCCTTGCCCCGGGTGAACAGGGGCTTCAGGCTGAACGCGAACAGCGCCACGCCGAGCACGAGAATGGTGAGCGCGATCGGGCGGGTGATGAATATCGTGTAGTCGCCGGCGCTCATCGCAAGCGACTGGCGCAGCGACAATTCGAGCATCGGCGCCAGCACCAGTCCCAGCGCGACCGGGGCGAGGTCATAGCCGAACTTGCGCAGCAGGTAGCCGACGCCGCCCGTCGCCACCATGATCCAGACGTCAACCACGCTGTTGCTCACCGAGTAGGCGCCCAGGATGGAGAAGGCGAGGATGCCCGGGTAGAGATAGCCGTACGGGATGCGCAGGAGGTTGACGAACACCCCGATCATCGGCAGGTTGAGGATCAGCAACATCACGTTGCCGACGTACATGCTGGCGACGAAGCCCCAGAACAGCTCGGGGCGCTCGGTGATGAGCGTCGGCCCCGGCAGCACGCCCTGCATCATGAGCGCGGCGATCATCACCGCCGTAATCGGGCTGGTGGGGATCCCGAGCGCCAGCATCGGCACGAACGCGCCGGTGGCGGCCGCGTTGTTCGCCGACTCGGGACCGGCCACGCCCTCGATCGCCCCCTGCCCGAAGCGCTCCGGCCGCTTCGACAGCCGGCGCTCCATGCCGTAGGAAACGAACGAGGAAATGATGTGCGCCGAGCCGGGAATGATGCCGATCAGGAAGCCGACCAGGCTGCCGCGCGCAATGGGGCCCACCGACATGCGGAACTCGTCCGGCGACGGGATCAGTTCGCGCAGCTTCGGCCTCTGAATATTCTGCGCGGCGGGCTGGCCCGCGGTGATCAGGATCTCGGAGATGCCGAACAGGCCGACTGCCACCGGCACGATGCCGATGCCGTCGCCCAGCTCGACGACGCCGAAGTTGAACCGCGTGTAGCCGCTCATGACGTCAATGCCGATCATCCCGAGCAGCAGTCCGAAGGCGGCCATCGCCAGCGTCTTCAGCATCGAGCCGCCGCTCATGTAGGCGAGGATGAAGAAGCCGAGCAGCAGCAGCGTGGTGTACTCGGGCGGGCCGAAGCGCAGGGCCCACACGGCAAGCGTGGGCGCGAGCAGCATGAGCCCGATCACGCCCAGCGTGCCGGCGATGAACGAGCCGATGGCAGCGATCGCGAGAGCCGCACCCGCGCGTCCGCGCTGCGTCATGGCGTAGCCGTCAATGCACGTCATCACCGAAGCGGCCTCGCCCGGCAGGCGCAGCAGGATCGAGGTGGTGGAGCCCCCGTACATCGCGCCGTAATACACGCCGGCGAGCAGCACGACGGCGACGATCGGGTTGAGCCCGAAGGTTGCCGGCAGCAGCAGGCTGATGCCCGCGAGCGGACCCACTCCCGGCAGCATGCCGACCAGCGTCCCGATCACGACACCGATGAGCGCGTACACCAGCACCCCGGGATCGAGCGCGACCGAGAAGCCGAGCAACAGGTTCTGGAACGTCTCTGCCATCGACTAGCGCCCCGAGTCCCGCAGTTGTCGGTGCGTCCGAAGGATGAAGGATGAAGGATGAGGGATGACCCCACGCTTCGCGTGAAGGCAGAAGATGGCCCGACCTTTCACTGCCGTCCGGTCGGATGCCTTCATTCCGAACTGTGGAGGTTG
>DAIDBG010000349.1 GCA_027310225.1 bacterium
GGCCCGACCTGCCGCAGGATGGCGCGAGCCATCCAAGCGCCCAGGCTCAAGGCAAAGTACCGCGCGCCGAGGAAGCCAGCGGCACGCGCCGGTGAGACCGCTCCGGTCAGCAAGATCTGCCGGCCGCGGCCCGGCCGCAGCGCGAAGCGACCCGGTGGGGTCGATGTATTGGGTCGAACGAGACGCCGCCGTTGTGTGGCATGGGTTTACGCAGATGGCGTGCTACGCGGACAACGCCCCCGTGATCATCGAGCAGGACGAGGGACGGGAGCCAGTCGATGTGTCACGGCTCCAGAAAAAACAGGGGCAGACCCTTGCGGATCTGCCCCTGGCGCAACGCCGACGCCTGAGGAAGAGGGGAAAGAGGTGGCGTCGGGTGCTGCGATCTTTCGATTAAAGTGCCGGCGGCGGGGTGACCTCTTCGGTCGCTCGCGGGGCACGTTGAGCGTTTGATACGTTTCGGCTTCAAAGCGTTCGCGGTCGTTTCGACAGCGGATATCGGCTGCATGCAAGGGTGGCGCCTTACCCCTGAGATTCTGCCTCCAAGCCAGGCCCGCCACCGCGAGGCAGCCCGCTGTTCATCCGGGCCGCACGGACATGGTACCGCCGGTTGCCAAGCGGCGACCGTGTCCCTACTTCGGCAGCACAGGGTTTTAGCCTTGCCCGCTGCGCGTGCCGCGGCGTTGGCCGCCGTGCTCGGCGGCGAGCTGATCGAGCTTGGTGCGCTGCTCGGCGCTGAGCGCTGCGCGGCCCTCGGCGATGGTGCGGATGCGCTCGACGCGCAGATCCGCACGCGCCTTCTCGAGCGCGCGCACCTTGGCCTCAACCTGGGCGAGATCGGCGGAGTCTTTGGCGAGCAGCGCGGCGATGTCACGCTCTGCGGCCTCGATGTCGCGCACGCGCGGCTCGGCCGATTTTCCGAAGCGCTCGACGAGCCCCTGGAGCGTCTTCACCTGTTCGTCTGAGAGTGCGAGCTCGGTGCGGTTGCGTAGCGCGAGGCTGAGCAGCGGCCGCTCGTGCCCGAGGTGCTCCATGAAGCCGCTTGCCGGGGCTGCGTGCATTCTTTCTGACGGCGGCGCTGCGCGAGCGCCCTCTTGCGGCTGCGCGCTTGCGGGTGCACCTACAAGGGCGCCGGCAAACCCCAGGCTTAAGGCAAGTGCGATCGCTCGTTTCATGGTCGTGTCCTTTCGCTATGTTGCAAGTCCGGTAAGTGAATCCCGCCGGCCGCAGGCGTGCGCCGAGCCCCCGCGGTGGTCTCGCCGACCATCACCCCTTCGTGCCCGGCCCTCGTCTCCTGCAGCGTTGGTACGTGGACTGCGTACCTATGCCAATGTCCGGCCATCGCCGTGGGCGCCGGTACCGCCCGCTTGGCCGACTCTGGCGGCGAACTTGGCAGGATTTGCCTTGAAGGACCTTTGGCACTTGGTCGAACAGAAGTAGTAGTGCTCTCCCTGATAGGTGGTAGCGGATTGCGCCCACTTGGTTTCGATCTCGATGCCGCACACCGGGTCGGTGATTTTCACGATCTGGTTTTCTCTTCGTTCATCTGGCGGTGAGTTCCCATCCACAGGCGGCGAATGCGCAGCTGGACGCCTTCGGCGAAAGACCAAGCTAGGGAAGGTCTGAAGTAACGACGGCGAATGCGATCAACGGCCGTAAATAATGTTCGGGAACGGCAAACGAGCTTGAATCCTGCCTGTTTTCTGCCCGATTGGGGCTCTGAAGAAGTCCGTTTTCCATTTTTGGACGCATTACGCCCCTTGAGGTCTGAACAAGTAGTGCCGAGCGATGAAGAGGTTCGCCAACGCACAGGTAACGAAGAGGCGATTAGCGTTCTTCGCGATGCCGCGGTAGCGCACCTTGACGAAGCCGAACACGCGCTTGATAACTCCGATCGTGTGCTCGACGCGTGCACGAACTCGGGAGCGCGCCCGGTTGATGAAGCGGTCGTAGTCGGAGAGGTACCTGTAGCCCCGGCCGCGCCGCTGCGTGAAGTCCCTGGCCTTGGGCGCTTTGGCCTGGATGCGCTCGGTTCGTCCAGCATAGGCCGCGTCGCCCCAGACATGCGTCTCGCCTCCATGCAGCAGCTTCTCGATCATGTTGCCGTCGGCCGTGTTCGCGGGCGTTGCCGCAACCGAGTGAATCAGCTTGGTCTTGTGATCCACGCCCACGTGCGCCTTCATGCCGAAGTGCCAATCGTTGCCCTTCTTGGTCTGGTGCATCTCCGGGTCGCGCTTGCCCTCGGCGTTCTTCGTCGAGCTGGGCGCGGCGATAATGGTGGCATCGACGATGGTGCCCGAGGAGACCTTCAGCCCCTGACGCTGAAGGTGGGCTCCCACCGCCTCGAAGATCCTCTTGCCAAGACCGTGCTCCTCCAGCAGGTGCCGGAACTTGCACACCGTGGTCTCATCGGGAACGGGCTCGCGCCCCAGGTCGATGCCTACGAACCCGCGCATCGAACTCACATCGTAGAGCGCTTCCTCCACCGCCGGGTCCGACAGATTGAACCAGTGTTGCAGGAAGTAGATCCGCAGCATCCGCTCAAGGGGGATCGGCGGCCGACCCGGTCCGCTTGTTCCCTTGGCATACGCCGGCTTCACCAGCGCCACCAGCTCCGCCCACGGCACCACCCGCTCCATCTCGGCCAGAAACCGCTCGCGCCGTGTCGGCTTGCGGTAGGCCTCGAACCCAGTCGGTGTGAACGTCATCTGCCTCGGCTTCTTCATTCTTGTTCTCCTCGGCTCAGCTACTACGCATTAGAGCAAAGGATTACTTCAGAGTTTCC
>DAIDBG010000015.1 GCA_027310225.1 bacterium
GATTTCATTCAGCCAGGTCTGCAAGCGCTATCCCGGCGGGCTGGAGGCGTTGCGCCACATCACGCTCGCCATCGAGGCCGGGGAGATGGTGTTCATCACCGGCCATTCCGGCGCCGGCAAGAGCACGCTGCTCAAGCTCACGGCAGCGATCGAACGTCCGTCCAGCGGCAGCGTGATCGTCAAGGGGCAGAATGTCGGGTCGCTGCGGCCGCGCGCCATTCCCTTTCTGCGGCGCAATTTCGGTCTCATCTTCCAGGACCAGAAGCTGCTCTTCGACCGCACCGTGTTCGACAACGTGATGTTGCCGCTCAACATCAACGGCTTCGAGCGCCGCGAGGCGGCGCGGCGCGTGCGCGCCGCCCTCGACAAGGTCGGGCTGCTGCCCAGGGAAAAGGCCAACCCCATCACGCTTTCCGGCGGCGAGCAGCAGCGGCTCGCTATCGCACGCGCCGTCGTGCACCGCCCGGCGATCCTCCTCGCCGACGGGCCGACCGGCAATCTCGATGCCGTCCACGCCGCCGGCATCGGCGAACTGTTCAGGTCGTTCAACCAGGTCGGTGTCACCGTCATCGTCGCCACTCACGACGAATCGTTCGCGGCGCGCCTGAAGCCGCGCGTGATCGTGCTGAAGGACGGCGCCCTCGTCCCATGAGAGCTTGGCTCTGGCACCATCTCGACACGCTCGTCACCACGTTCGCGCGCTTTGCGCGCACACCGGTGGCGACGCTGTTCAACGTCGGGGTGATCGGCATCGCGCTCGCCCTTCCGGCCGGGTTCTACGTCGTGCTCGACAACCTGCGGGGGTTCGCTGGCACGCTCGCCTCCGATCCGCAGCTTTCGGTATTCCTCGCGCTCGACGCGGGCCGCGCCAGGGTTGAGGAAATCGAGGCGCGCCTCAAGCGCCATCCCGGCGTGCGCGGGGTGCGCTTCGTCTCGCGCGACGAGGCGCTGAAGGAGATCAAGGCGAGCCCCGGGCTCGCCGACGTTGTGGAAACCCTCAGCCAGAACCCGTTGCCCGACGCCTTCGTGGTACAGCCGCGTGACACTGCGCCCCAGGCGCTGGAAAAACTGCGTGACGAGGTGAACCGCTGGCCCGGCATCGCGCACGTGCAGCTCGATGCGGCGTGGGCGCGGCGCCTCGAGGCGGGGCTGAAGCTCGCGCGACTCGTCGCGGGCCTGCTCGCCGCGTTGTTTGCGTTCGCGCTGGTGGCCGTGACCTTCAACACCGTCCGGCTCCAGATCCTCACCCGGCGCGAAGAAATCGAGGTCGCCAAGCTAGTCGGCGCCACCGACCCGTTCATCCGCCGCCCCTTCCTCTACTTCGGCGCCTTGCAGGGATTGGCGGGGGGGCTCGTTGCATGGGGCATTATCTGGACCGGGCTGCTGCTGCTGAACGGCGGATTGACCGAGCTGTCGCAGCTCTACGGCACGCCCATCGAACTGAAGCACCTCACCACCGCGGACAGCGCGAGCTTGCTCGCGTTCTCGGCGTGGCTCGGCTGGCTCGGCGCATGGCTTTCGGTCAACCGGCATCTGGCGCAGATCACCTCGCGCTAGTAGCCGGAGGGGTGTCCAACCCACTGATTCGGCTACGATTCGTGACCTGTACCGAGTCGTTAATGCCACGAATTGAAGGAACTTCCCGAGCTGATTGGCACTCTTATGCCTGGAGTGCTAAACTCGGTCTGCAAGAGAGAGTGAAATGGCCAGTTTTGCTTTGCCAGTCCCGTCCGCTGCCGGCAGTCTGGAAGCCTATATCCAGACGGTCAACAGCTTCCCGATCCTCACGCAGGAGCAGGAAAGGGAGTTCGCCCGCCGCTTCCGGCGCGAGGGCGACGTGGAGGCCGCGCGCCAGCTCGTGGTGTCGCACCTGCGGGTAGTGGTCGCGATCGCGCGCGGCTACCTGGGGTACGGCTTGCCGCACGCCGATCTGATCCAGGAGGGCAACATCGGCCTGATGAAGGCGGTGAAGCGCTTCGATCCCGAGCGCGGGGTGCGGCTGGTATCGTTCGCGGTACACTGGATCCGCGCCGAGATCCATGAATACATCCTGCGCAACTGGCGCATCGTCAAGATCGCGACCACCAAGGCGCAAAGAAAGCTCTTTTTCAACCTGAGGAGCCTCAAGCAGAGTCTGGCAAGCCTCGGCACCGAGGAAGCCAAGGCGGTGGCGAAGCAGCTCGGCGTCAAGCCCGACGAAGTGGTCGAGATGGAAACGCGGCTCGCCGGCCAGGACATCGCGCTCGAGCCGCTGGGAGAGGACGAAGACGAAGCTTACAGCCCGATTACCTACCTCGCCGCGGAAAACGCCGAGCCCGGCCGCATCATCGAGCAGGAAGAGACCGCGCGCCTGAACGGCGCCGGCCTGAAGAAAGCGCTGGAAAGCCTCGATGCGCGCAGCCGCTGCATCATCGAAGCGCGCTGGCTCAACGAGCAGGACGCCGCCACGCTGCATGATCTGGCCGGCAAGTTCGGCGTTTCCGCCGAGCGCATCCGGCAGATCGAGGTGAAGGCGCTCGCCAAGATGAAAAACGTGATCGCCCGGCAGGCGGCGTAACCGTCCTGCTTTCCGGCAAGCGCAGCCCCGGCGAGTCCGGGGCTTTTTGTTTGTGATTACAGCGGGATGTGGAAGTAGTGATCAACCAGCAACGCCGCGAACAGCGCGGCGAGATAGACGATGGAATAGCGGAAGGTGCGCTGCGCAAGGCGGTCGCTGTAGGCGGTATAAATCCTCACCGCGTACCACAGGAACACGGCGTTGAGCGCGACCGCCGCGGCCAGATAGATTGCGCCGCTCATGCGCGTGACGAACGGCATCAGCGTCACCGCCGTCAGGATCACGGTGTAGAGCAGCACGTGCAGGCGCGTGAACTTGTCACCGTGGGTCACCGGCAGCATCGGCACGCCGGCGCGGGCGTACTCATGCTTGCGGTAGAGCGCCAGTGCCCAGAAGTGCGGCGGGGTCCAGGCGAAAATGATGAGAAACAACAACAACGCCTCGGGAGCGATTTCGCCGGTGACCGCGGTCCAGCCCAGCACCGGCGGCATGGCGCCGGAGGCGCCGCCGATCACGATGTTCTGCGGCGTCATCGGCTTCAGGATCACCGTGTAAACGATGGCGTAGCCGACGAAGGTGGCGAGCGTGAGCCACATCGTCAGCGCATTGACCCAATGGTAGAGCACGGCGAGCCCGATTCCGCCCCCCAAGCCAGCAAACACGAGCGTCTGCAACGGAGTCACCTGGCCGCGCGGCAGCGGCCGGCGGCTGGTACGCGTCATCAGCGCATCAATCTTCTGTTCGACGAGGCAGTTGACCGCGGCGGCGGCGCCCGCGGTGAGCGCGATGCCGAGGGTCCCGGCGAACAACGCCTGCAGCGGCACCATGCCGGGGGTCGCGAGGAACATGCCGATCACCGCGGTGAACACGATGAGCGACACCACGCGCGGCTTGGTGAGCTGGTAGAACTGGCTCACGCGGGTGGGAACGGACTGGCCGGCAAGGCTTGAGGACATCTCTAGTGCTGTTCGGACGGTCGGAAGAGGGTGAAGTTTAGCACCACCAGCGCGGCCAGCAACAGCGCGGCGCCGGCGCTGTGTGCCACCGCGAGCGCGAGCGGCAGCCGCGCAAAAACGTTGGCGGCGCCGAGCGCGGCCTGCACCAGCAGCAGCACCAGCAGCAGCACGCCCTGCGACGCGAGCCCGGGCGTGCGCAGCGCCGCGAGCGCGAGCGCGCCAAGGTAGAGCACAGTCACGAGCGCGCCCAGGCGGTGTGTCCAATGAATCGCTGTGAGCGCCTCCTGAGTGAGGGGTGCACCGGCCGCGGTCATGCCAAGCTCGCGCAGCACGTGAAACGCCTGGCGGAAATCCATCGGCGGCAACCATTGCCCGTTGCAGGTCGGGAAATCGGTGCAGGCAAGTGCCGCGTAGTTGCTGCTCACCCAGCCCCCGAGCGCGATTTGCGCGACCAAGAGCATCAGCCCCAGCACGGCCCAGGGCCTGAGCCGCTGCGCGGCCGCCGGCGCCGTTGCCGGCCCGATCTCGCGCAGCGCGAGCCAGATCAGCAGGGCCAGGGTCGCCATGCCGCCCAACAGGTGCAGGGTTACGATGGCGGGCTTGAGCAGCATCGTCACCGTCCACATGCCGAGCGCGGCCTGGAGTGCGACCAGGAACACCAGCGCCGTGGCGAGCCAAGGCGGGCGCCGGGCTGCGCCGCGCCGACGCCAGGCGAGTCCCGCTATGGCGAGTATCAGCAGGCCCAGCGTGCCGGCGAGATAGCGGTGGAACATTTCCTTCCACGCGCGGCCGGCATCCACGGTCCTGCCGGGGAAAGCCTGCTCGGCCTGCGCCACGTCATGCACCGCGTCCGGCACGCCGATGAGCCGTCCGTAGCAGCCCGGCCAGTCGGGACAGCCGAGCCCGGCGTCCTCCAGCCGCACGTAAGCGCCCACCACGATCACCGTGAAGGCCAGTCCCACCGCGAACAAAACGAGCTTGCGATACATCAGCCGAGGCGCGACACCTTGAGCAGCCGCGTGAGGTCCTTGATCATGCGCTGCGGGTCGGGATCGCGCGGATAGCGCATCATCAGGTTGCCCAGGGGATCGATCACATAGATATGGTCCGAGGCCGCGCGCTGTGCCGGGAAACGATTGAGCAGCTCGCTGCCCGCCGCGCGTATCGGCCAGGTGCCGGGGTACGGCGCGAGGGCCCGGGCATCCGGTGCGGCATCATCGCTGATCAGCCAGACACGCTCGATGCGGTCCCTGTCCTTGCCCTGGGTGAGCCGCAACTGGCGCATATAGAGAAGCTTCTTGTCGCAGTACGCGTCGCAGCGGCCGGAATCTACGGTGACGAGCACCCATTTTCCCCTGAGGCGCGCAAGATCGAACGGCGTGCCGTCGGCGAGCATGAGCCGCGCCTGCGGCAGCGGCAGCGGGTCGAGCAGCTCACCATAGTTGGTGCTGCCGGAGGGCGGCCAGAAATAGAAGACGAGGTACGACGCCGCAACTGGCGCCACCGTCAGCGCGATGATCAGCCACAGGCTGGCGAGGCTACGCTTCCGGGGTCCGTTCGACATGAGTCACAAGGTAAAACACCAGTATCGTCACCGCGAGCGCGAACCACTGGAAAGCGTAGCCGTAGTGGCGGTCCACGCCCATGTCCGGAGGGTCCCACTCCCGCGCAAGCCCGTCGTCGAGCGCGCTTTCCTGCTGCACGATCACCGGCTGCAGGGCGATCGGCACCGCCTGTCGGTAGCGCTCCAGGGTCAGGTTCTGCCACACCTTGCCCTCCGCGATCTTTGTTGAAAGCTCAAGAAAGCGCGTGCTCGGCGCGACCGCGAGCCCGGTGATCTCGACGGCTCCATCCGGGGTCCTCACCTCGGGCAGGCGGCTGCGGTCGGGGCCTCCGGCAATCCAGCCGCGGTTGATGAGCACATAGCGATCGCTGGCGCCGAGTCTGAGCGGCATCACCACCTGATAGCCGACCACGCCGCGACGCACCCGGTTGTCGATGAACACCGAGTAGCGGGGCTCGAAGCGGCCGCGCACCGTCACCCGCCGCCACAGCACGTCTTCCGCCCTCACCTCGGCGGCGGAAAGCGACACCGGCGGGTCCTTCGCGAGCGTATCGAGCCGCGCCGCGAGCGCTTCCTTCTCGTAGGCGCGGTTGAGCTGCCAGTTGGCGAGCGCAAACGTCAGTGCGACGCCCGCAGCGGCGGCGAGCGTCATCACGAGCCGCGGCCGGAAGCGGTATCTGCGCAGGATGGTAAGCATGAAGCGCCTGGGCTACACTGGGAGCGTTCCCTGCGCGCCCATGAAAATCCTCGTCGTCCTGTTCGTGATCTTCATCGTCGGAAGCCTGTTCTCGGCGCTCTATTTCCTGATCAAGGACAAGGGCCAGGGCGAGCGCACCGTGAAGGCGCTCACCGTGCGCATCGCGCTGTCCGTCACGCTGTTCGCGCTGCTGATGCTGGGCTACTACTTCGGCCTCATCAGCGACAAGCTCTAGCGGCCGGCCGCGCCATGACCGCGCCTGCGTAAAAAAAACGCCGCACCCGCAGTGCGGCGCATTCCCCTACTGACGGGGTTTCCCCCTCTTGTTCGCGCGCCTTGTCGTATCTTGTGGTTGTTGTCTTGTTCTCGGCTTATAGCCAGTAGACGAAAATGAACAGCCCCAGCCATACCACATCCACGAAGTGCCAGTACCACGCCACCCCCTCGAAGCCGAAGTGGTGGTCGGGCCGGAAATGCCCGGCGAGGCAGCGGCCCAGGATGGTCATCAGCATGATGGTGCCGATCGTGACGTGGAGGCCGTGGAAGCCGGTCAGCAGAAAGAAGGTTGCGCCGTAGGCGCCGGTGGTGAGCTTGAGATTGAGATTCTGGTAGGCGTAGCCGTACTCGTAGATCTGGAAGCCGAGGAAGGCCAGGCCGAGGGCGATGGTCAGGACGAGCCCCCCGATCAGCTGCCCGCGGTTGTTCTTGAGCAGTCCCCAGTGCGCCCAGGTCACGGTGACGCCCGACGAGAGCAGCAGCAGCGTGTTGAGCGCCGGGATGCCCCACGCCGCCATCGGCGTGAAGGGATCTTTCAGCCCGGGGCCGGACGCGGGCCAGGTGGGATTGAAATCGGGCCACAGGAGCTTTTGCTCGAGGTCGCCGAGCCAGGGCACCGACAGCACCCGCATGTAGAACAGCGCCCCGAAAAACGCCGCAAAGAACATGACCTCGGAGAAGATGAACCAGCTCATGCCCCAGCGGAACGAGACGTCCACCTGCTTGTTGTACCGGCCGCCCTCGCTCTCGCGGGCAACGGCGTGGAACCAGCCCACCAGCATGTAGATCAGGATCGCCAAACCGGCGAACAGCACGTACTTGCCGGGCGCCCAGCCGTTGAGCCACGAGGCCGCGCCGGATGCCATGGAAAGCAGCGCGGCGGATCCGAAGATCGGCCAGTGCGACGGCTCCGGTATGAAGTAGCGTACCGATTGACTCAACATCTCGCGTTCTCCCTTCGATGTTCCAGGTTTCTTCCGGTTTCATCCCCTGCGGGTCAGCTCGTGATGAAGCGCACGAGCAGCACCAGGCTCAACACGAAAATCACGGCGGCAACGACCCCGGCCACGATCACCTGCACCGGCGTCAGCGTCACGAGGTCCCGCTCGTGCGCCGCCCGCCTGCGGATGCCGATGAACGCCGACAATACCGCTTTCGCCACCTGCAGCGGCGTTGCCTTGCGCGGATCGGCGGCCGGATCGCTCACGACCATTCTCTATCTCACGCTGCTCTGCCCCCGCGCATCGCGGATCGCGCGGTAGAACGACACCATTACGTAGCCGAGCACGGCTACGGCGACGGCGAGGAGCTTCACCGGCGTCTGCCGGCTGGCGTGGGCGTTGCCTACCATAGCCAGTGCCGTATCACGATGCCGATGAAAAAAACGGCCGCGATGGAGGCAAGGATCAGCGCTGTCCTGGCGTTGGTGCTCATGGCCATGCCCGTCGCACCATCCCGTTACCGGATGACCGGCGGAGTCTCCCAGGTGTGGTACGGCGCGGGCGATGGCACCTGCCATTCCAGTCCCTCCGCGCCTTCCCAGGTCTTGTCCTTGGCCTTCTCGCCGCCGCGGACGCACTTCACGATCGCGTAAACGAAGATCAGCTGCGCCAGCCCGAAGCCGAACGCGCCGATCGACGAGATCATGTTGAAGTCGGCGAACTGCAGGGCGTAGTCGGGAACGCGCCGCGGCATGCCGGCGAGCCCCGCGAAGTGCATCGGGAAGAACGTGACGTTGAAGAAGATCATGGACAGCCAGAAGTGCCACTTGCCGAGCCTCTCGTCGTACAGGTGGCCGGTCCACTTCGGGAGCCAGTAGTAGGCGCCGGCGAACAGCGCGAAGAGCGACCCGGCGACCAGCACGTAGTGGAAGTGCGCCACCACGTAATAGGTATCCTGCAGCTGAATGTCCACCGGCGTGATCGCGAGCACCAGCCCGGTGAAGCCGCCGATCGAGAACACGAAGATGAAGCCGCAGGCGAACAGCATCGGGGTCTCGAAGGTGAGCGAGCCCTTCCACATGGTGGCGATCCAGTTGAAGACCTTCACCCCCGTCGGCACCGCGATCAGCATCGTCGCATACATGAAGAAGAGCTGCGTCGCCGCCGGCATGCCCACCGTGAACATGTGGTGCGCCCAGACGATGAACGAGAGGATCGCGATGGAGGCCGTCGCGTAAACCATCGAGGAATAGCCGAACAGGGGCTTCCTCGAGAACGTCGGAACGATCTGCGAGACGATGCCGAAGCCGGGCAGGATCATGATATAGACCTCGGGGTGCCCGAAGAACCAGAAGATGTGCTGGAACAGGACCGGGTCGCCGCCGCCCGCCGCGTTGAAGAAGTTGGTGCCGAAATGGCGGTCGGTGAGCAACATGGTGATCGCGCCGGCGAGCACCGGCATCACCGCGATCAGCAGGTACGCCGTGATGAGCCAGGTCCACACGAACAGCGGCATCTTCATCAGCGTCATGCCCGGGGCGCGCATGTTGAGGATGGTGGTGATGATGTTGATCGAGCCCATGATCGAGGAGGCGCCCATGATGTGCAGCGCGAAGATCGCGAGATCCATCCCGGGGCCCATCTGGGTCGAGAGCGGCGCATACAGCGTCCAGCCCGCGGCGGTGGCGCCGCCCGGCACGAAGAAGGAGGCGACGAGCAGCAGCGCCGCCGGCGGCAGAAGCCAGAAGCTCCAGTTGTTCATGCGCGCGAACGCCATGTCGGGCGCGCCGATCATCATCGGGATCTGCCAGTTCGCGAAACCGACGAAGGCCGGCATGATCGCGCCGAACACCATGATCAGCCCGTGCATCGTGGTGAGCTGGTTGAAGAACTCGGGCTGCCAGAATTGCAGCCCCGGCTGGAAGAGCTCGGCGCGGATGCCGAGCGCGAGCAGCCCGCCGATGAAGAACATCGTCAGGCTGAACACCAGATAGAGCGTGCCGATGTCCTTGTGGTTGGTGGTGGTGACCCAGCGCATGAGGCCGGTGTTACGGTGGCCGTGCGCGCCGTGGCCGTTGTGTACGTGTGCTGCGTCCATACGTTCTCCCGGATGCCTTTCGTGTTCCCGCCTACTTCCGCAAAGCCTTCACGTCCGCTGGGGTGACCGCCTGGCCGGTCTTGTTTGCCCAGTTGTTGCGTGTGAAAGTGATGACGGCGGCGATATCGGTATCGGAGAGCTGCTTGCCGAACGCCACCATCGCGGTCGGCTTGCCGTCCCTCACCACGCCGTTCAGCACCGTGTTGATCTGCCCTTCCTTCGGCCCGTTCACCACTTTGGAGCCGGAGAGCGCCGGGAACGTGCCCGGCAGACCCATGCCGTTCGCCTGGTGGCAGGCGACGCAGTTGGCGGCATAGACCTTTTCGCCGCGCGTCTTGAGCTCATCCAGCGTCCAGCTCCTGGCGGGGTCATCGGCCTGCGCCGCCATTTTCTTCTTCTGCCCGGCGATCCACTGGGCGTACTTTTCGGGCGCCACCGCTTCCACCACGATCGGCATGAAAGCGTGGTCCTTGCCGCACAGCTCGGCGCACTGCCCGCGATACGTGCCCGGGTTGTCAACCTTGAACCAGGTATCGCGCACGAAGCCCGGGATCGCGTCCTGCTTCACGCCCAGCGCCGGCACAAACCAGGAATGGATCACGTCGTTCGCCGTGGTGATGATGCGCACTTTCTTGCCCACCGGCACCACCACGGGGTTGTCCACTTCCATCAGGTAATTGTCGCCCTTCGGGGCCCTGTTTTCGATCTGCTCGCGCGGGGTGGCAAGGCGGCTGAAGAAGCTAACGCCCTCGCCCTCGCCCTGCAGATAGTCGTAGCCCCAAAACCACTGATAGCCGGTCACCTTGATGGTGAGGTCGGGGCTGGAGGCATCCTTCATGGCGATGACGGTCTTGGTCGCGGGGTAGGCCATGCCGATGAGGATGAAAAACGGGATGATGGTCCAGATGATCTCGACGGTGGTGTTCTCGTGGAACTGCTCGGCTTTGTGCCCCACCGACTTGCGGTGCTTGATGATGGCCCAGGTCATGGCGCCGAACACCACCACGAAGATCACCACGATGATCCACATGATCAGCGTGTGCAGATCGTAGATCTGGCGCGCGATGATGGATTGCGGCTCCTGCAGGTTGAACCGGCTCTGCGCCCCGGCCACGCCCGCCGCGAGCACGGCCGCCGCCGCCGTGAATGATCGAACCCACTTGCTGATCATGCTCTCCTCACCTGTGAACCGGATCCGTCGTTTTTGCACGGGCCGCGGGGTGCCGGACTAGCCCGTGGCGCGCAGCCGGCGCTTCAACTCGCGCGCCATGTCGAGCCGCTGCTCGTCGCTCAGGTAGCGGCCGATTTCGAGCTCGCGGCCGTGCGAACGCAGCGCGAGGCGGCCGCCATCCCGGCTCACCGTCACCTGCGCCCAGTAGCGGCTGAGCTGGTAGCTCCGCACATGTCCCCCGTCGAAGAACTCGACTTTCACCGTGTCGCCGTCAATCGCGATGCACTCATAATCCGCGGCGTGGCTATCAACGCAGCGAAACGCCAGGTAGAGCGCCAGCATCTCGATCCCGGCGAACGGCAGAATCAGCCACGCGCCGACCGCCGCGAACGCAGCGGCGATGCCGACGGAGCCAGCGAAGATGAAGACAAAAACCAGGCTCCGTCCGGCGTGAGTGAGCGAGTTGTTGCGCCGGGCGACCAGCGAAAACTCAGCCGCCCGTGCCACCTCGGTGCCTTCCGGTGCCGCGATCATCGTTCGCAAGCGCCAGCATCCCCGTCGAGCGGGTGGAATTTAACACAGGGTCCCGGGGTAGGCAACAAAATGGCCGGGGAAAATGCCCGTTTCTCGCGCGACCTACCTCGCGTGCCGTCAGTCGAGCCGCACGGCGCTCAAAGCCGAGGCGAACGCCGCCGCATCGGGTCCCGGCGCAAACGCAATGCGGGCGAGCGGCATGCCGAGGCGCTCCTCAAGCGAGCATACGTTGTCTGCGGCCGCCGCCATCTGCGGGTCCACATGGTTGGCGATCCAGCCGGCGAGCTCGAGGCCGCGGGCTGCAATGGCTTCGGCGGTGAGCAGCGCGTGATTGAGGCAGCCGAGCCGCACGCCGACGACGAGCACGACGGGAAGCCGGAGGCGCGCGGCGAGCTGCGCGGTGTCGGCGGCGGCGGTGAGCGGCACGCGGAAGCCCCCGACGCCCTCCACGACCACCGCGTCAGCCAGGGCGGCGAGCGCGCGAAAGCTTCGCTCGATGCGCTCGACGCTGATGGCCACGCCGGCGCGCGCCGCCGCGATGTGCGGCGCGATCGGCGGCTCGAAACAATAAGGATTGACGTGCTCGCGCGGCGCCGCAACATTGCCCGCCGCGATCAGTTGCTCAACGTCGGCATGGATGAGCCCGCCCGTGCCGGGTTGCGCTCCGCTCGCCACGGGTTTCATTCCGACCGCCTTCAGACCGCGCGCCGCAAAGGCGCGCAGCAGGCCGCACGCGACCAGTGTCTTGCCGACGCCGGTGTCGGTGCCGGTGACGAAGAGGCCGTGAACGGTCAAGAGCGAGCGCTCCCTATCGCGGCTGGATGGCGATGACGGGGCGGCCGGTGGGGCTGACGCGCGGCGCCGGCTTCCAGGCGTGGCCGTAAACCACCTCGAAGGTCGCGGGCAGCCTGCCGTCGCGGCGGAATGTTTCATAGTTCTGCGCCACTTTCGCGAGCAGCGACCGGCCGCCGAGGCCCGGCGGGCGGCCCCGCGTCACGTTGTGCGCGCCGAGCGCCTTCAGGTCGCGCATCAGCCCGTGCGCGTCGGCATAGGTGAGCGTCATCATCTCCATGTCCACCACCGGGTCGGCGAAGCCGCAGGCGAGCAGCCGGTCGCCGAGGTCGTGCATATCAATGAAGCGATGCACGTGGGTATGACGATCCACGCCGTGAAACGCGGCGCGCAGCTCCTTCAGCGTGTCCGGCCCGAAGCTGCTGAAGAGGACGAGACCGCCCGGCGCGAGCACGCGGTGCATCTCCGCGAAGGCCTGTCGCGGCTCGTTGATCCACTGGATGGCGAGGTTCGACCAGACCATATCGGCCGTCCCGGCGGCGAACGGCAGCTGCTCGATGTCGCCGCAGACCGCGGCGAGCCGGGCTCCGCGCGGCTCCAGCAGAACGCGCCACCAGGGACGGCGGGCGAGGGAGCGCCGCGCCATGGCGAGCGCGAGGTCCAGCGCGATCACCCGCGCGCGTGGATGCCGCGCGCGCAGCCCGGGAAGCGCGTTGCCGGTGCCGCTTCCGGCGTCGAGGATGGTCGCGGGCTGGAGCTTGATGTAGTCCAGCCGCGCGAGCATGCGGCGGCACACCTCGTCCTGCAGCACGGCGGCCGCGTCGTAGGTCGCGGCCGCCTGCTCGAACGAGCGCCGCACCTGCCGCTTGTCCACGGCGAGCGCGTCACTCATCGAAGAACTCCCGCAACGCCCGCGCAACTCGCCCGGGCTGCGACAGGAAGGGCGCGTGCGCTGCGGTCCTCATCAGCGCAAAGCGCGCGTCGGGCAGCGCCGCGGCGAGGCGGCGTCCTGCGGCGGGCGGCACGATGCGATCGCGCGCTCCGTGCAGTACCAGCGCGGGTTGCCTTACCCTGGGCAGGTCGCGCCGCAAGTCAGCGTCCGAGAGAACGGCGAGACCCGCCTTCAGGACATCGCTCGGCGCGCTCCGCTCGCTGAAGTGCTGCAGCACGCCGGCAACCCGTCGCGCGCGGGCGTCGCCCTTGGCCTGCACGGCGGAAAAGCGCGCCAGCGTGCCGGCGCGATCCGCGGCGAACGACTGCCCGAATTCATGCAGCACCTCGGGAGCCGTCGCGCACGGCCAGCCGGGCCTCCTCGTGAAGCACGGGGTCGTCGCGATCAGCGCCAGGCGCCGCACCTGGTGAGGGACGCGCCGCGCCCAGGCCAGTGCGACCTCGCCTCCGAGCGACCAGCCGATGACGCCGCATCGGCGCGGCGCGGCGCGGGCGACGGCGTCCACCATCGCCTGCAGCGAGCGCACCGCGCACGCCGAGCCGGCGCCGTACCCCGGCAGCGGCAGCGCATGAACACGGAAGCGCGGCGCCAGCCGCCGCGCGAGTTCATCCCAAATGCCGGCGCCGCTCCCCCAGCCGTGCAGAAAAACGAGATCTCTCACGTCGTTCTTCCGTGCCCGCTTCCGGGCCTTGCGCTCCGGATTCGATGCAATCTGTTTCGCTTTCACAGGCTTAGCGCGCAACCGTGGCGGTCGTCGAATCAACCCGCGTCCGCGGATGCGAATCGCGGAACAACGCGCTCGATCTCGTTCAGGGATCCGGCCAACCGCTCGACATCATGGACCGAGTGAGAAGCGGACAGCGATATCCTCAAGCGCGCTGTCCCCCGGGGCACCGTGGGCGGCCGGATGGCCGGCACCAGGAGCCCGCCGCGGGCGAGATTCTCCGACGCCGCCACGGCCTCGTCGTTGCTTCCGATCACAAGTGGCTGTATGGCCGTCTGCGAAGGCATCAGCCTCCAGCGCCCCGGCCTCAAGATCTCGTGCAGCCGCATGACCAGGCCCTGCAGGTGATCCCGCCGCGATGTCCCGTCACGTATGAGATCGAGACTCTTCATGAGCGCCACCGACAGCATCGGCGGCGCCGCGGTCGTGTAGATGTAGGGCCGCGCGCGCTGCACCAGCGCCTCCACCATGCCCGGCTCGCCCGCGACGAAAGCGCCGGACACGCCCGCCGCCTTGCCCAGCGTCGCCATGTAGATCAACCGCGGGGCACCGGCGTGGAAGTGGGCGAGCGTCCCCCTTCCCTGGGGTCCGAGCACGCCGAAGCCGTGCGCGTCATCGAGCAGCAGCCAGGCGCCATGGCGTTCCGCTATTTCGACGAGGGCCGGAACCGGGGCGATATCCCCATCCATGCTGAACACCGCGTCGGTGACGATCAGCTTGCGGCGCGCCCGGGAAGCCGCGAGCAGCCGCTCGAGGGCGCCCAGGTCGAGGTGCGGGTAACGCTTGAATTCCGCCCGGGACAGAACGGCCGCGTCATTCAGCGACGCATGGTTCAGGCGATCGGCGAAGACGGCATCCCCGCGCCCCACCAGCGCCGTGACGGTCCCCAGGTTCGCCAGGTAGCCGCTGGAAAACAGCAGCGCGCGCGGCCGGCCGACGAAGGCGGCGAGCCGCTCCTCCAGCTCGCGGTGGGCCGCCGAGTGGCCCAGGATGAGGTGCGATGCGCCGGCGCCCACGCCGTAGCGCTCCGCGCCCACGCGCGCGGCATCGATCAGCTCGGGATGCGCCGCCAGCCCAAGGTAATCGTTGCTGCAGAACGCCACGTACTCGCGACCGTCCACCGTCACGCGCACGCCCTGCGGGGACTCGAGCACGCGCCGTCTGCGCCTGAGCCCCCGGGCTTCGAGCCCGGCGAGCTCGGCCGCGAGATCGGCAAATGGCATGACGTGTGAGTGTGAGACGTGAGGTGTGAGGAGAAAGCGAGAGCGGGTCAAACTTGTATTACGGCACGACCCCTCACCCCTTACTCCTTACTCCTCACTCCTCACTCTTCACCGGCATGGGCCGCAGGCCGAGCCGCGCGAACAACGCGCGGTCCTGCGCGGCGTCGGGATTGCCGGTCGTGAGCAGCTTCTCGCCGTAGAAGATCGAGTTCGCGCCGGCGAAGAAACACAGCGCCTGCACGGCTTCCGGCATGTCCTGGCGGCCGGCGGAGAGCCGCACCACCGCTTTCGGCATGGTGATGCGCGCGCACGCGATGGTGCGCACGAATTCGAGCGGATCGAGCTTGTCCGTCCCGTTGAGCGGCGTGCCTTCGACCTGCACCAGGTTGTTGATCGGGACCGATTCCGGGTACGGGTCCATGTTCGCGAGCTGCGTGATGAGGGCCGCGCGGGTGCGGCGGGACTCGCCCATGCCGATGATCCCGCCGCAGCATACGTGGATGCCGGCGCTGCGCACGCGCTCCAGCGTCGCGAGCCGATCATCCTGGGTGCGGGTGCTGATGATCTCGCCGTAGAAGTCCGGCGCGGTGTCGATGTTGTGGTTGTAGTAATCGAGGCCGGCGTCCTTGAGCTGCTCCGCCTGCCCGTCCTTGAGCAGCCCGAGCGT
>DAIDBG010000022.1 GCA_027310225.1 bacterium
CCCACAGGCAGCGGTCGGGCCGCGCCGCGATGAGCGCCTGCGCGAGCGGCTTCATGTCGGCGTAACCGGGCGGGCCGGAATCCGACAGCCGGTACCAGCTCGAGAGCTTGACCCAGCAGTCGTCGCGCTCCCTCAGCACGCGCAGCAGCGCCTGGAAGCCGGGCGAGCCGACGCCCTCGCCGCCGCGCACGCGCCCGAGGTGATCGAACACGAGCGGTGTCGGGTGCCTCAGCAGGCGCCGCTCCAGCCCGGCGAGCTCGCTGCCCCGGTCCACGTGCAGCTGCACGTGCCAGCCGAAGGGCCGGATCCTGCGTCCCACGGATTCGAGCAGCTCGGGCCCCCCGTAACCTTTCACCATGGTTGAGAGCCGCACCCCGCGCATGCCGCCCGCGTGCAGGCGTTCGATTTCCCTCGCGCCGGCGTCGGGGCTCAATCCCGCAACGCCGCGCGCGCGGTGCCGGCCGAGCCGCGCGATCACATCGAGCGTCACCGAGTTGTCGTGGCCGTAGGCGCTGGCGTTGACCTGCACCGTGCGCTCGATGCCGAGCGTTCCCATCAGCTCCACGTATTCGGAAAGGGGGCAGAGCGGCGGGGTGTAGCTGCGCTCCGCGACCAGCGGGTATTTCTCCGGGTCCTCGAAGACGTGGCAGTGGCAGTCGGTCGCGCCCGGCGGCAGCTTCAGCTGGGGACGGCGCGGGCGGGGGTCGGGCCCCTGGCACAGCGGCGGCTGCTTCTTCATAAAGGCGTGACCCGTGGCCGGTGAGTGGTGGATTCGAAACAGAACGGCATTGCGCCAGGCGAGCCGTGGCTACCGGATCGCGGGGGCCTTCATCGGTCGGTCCTTGAACTTTGAACTATTTCTTTTTGACGTAGGCCGCGGCGCTGGTACCGGAGAGCCTGCCGAACACCGCGCCGGAGGTGAGCCCGGTGCCGCCCGGGTAGTTGTGGTAGAAGATGCCGCCCACTAGCTCGCCCGCGGCGTAGAGGCCGGGGATGGGCTTGCCGCCGGTGTCCTCCACCTCGCCGTGGTGGCTGATCTTCACGCCGCCGAAGCTGAAGGTGACGCCGCAGGTCACGGCGTAGGCCTCGAACGGCGGCTCGTCCAGGGTGTTCGCCCAGTTCGACTTGTTGATTCTCAGGCCCACGGTGCAGCGTCCGTCCTTGACCGCCATGTTGAACGGGACGTCGGTGCGCACCGCCTTGTTGTAATCGCGGATCTCGCGCAGGCAGTTCTCCGCGTCCACGCCGTCGAGCTTCTTCACCAGGTCCTCGAGCGTTTCGGCCCGGACCTTCGTGACCTGCTTGATCCGGTACTCGTCGCGCAGCACCGGGATGATCTTGGCGTCGAAGATCTGCCACGCGAACATGCCGGGCTGCTCCAGAATCACCCTGCCGTATTTCGCATACGTGTAATTGCGGAAGTCGGCGCCCTCATCCACGAAGCGCTCCCCGCGGGCGTTGACCATGATGCCCCACGGATAGCTGTGCTTCTGGAACTGGTCGCCGACCGCGAGGTCGCCGAAGGGGGGCGCGTTGAGGTCCCAGCCCACGGCGTGGCAGCCGGACCAGTGGCCGTAGGGCATGGCGCCGACGTCGAGCGCCATCTTCAGCCCCAGGCCGGTGTTGTAGCGGGTGCCGCGCACCTTGGCGAGGTCCCAGCCCGGGCCGAGGTAGCGCGTGCGCATCTCGGCGTTCGACTCGAAGCCGCCGCAGGCGAGCACCACCGCCCTGGCGGGGATCTCGACGTTACGCCCCCGGTGCCTTGCGCGCACGCCGGTCACGCGCCCGTCGTTGTCGGTCACGAGCGCGACGGCGGGGGTCTCGTAGAAGATCCGGATGCCCAGCTTCTCGCACGCCTTGTGCTCGTTCTCCACCAGCCCCGGTCCGCCGCCCCAGGTCTCAGCGGCGAGCCCGCCGAAGAACTTGTAACGCTTGCCGTCAACCTTGTACGACTGGCGCCCGTAGCTCGGCTGGAAGCGCACCCCCTTCTTGCGCAGCCACACCAGCGTCTCGAAGCTGCGCGAGATCAGGATTTCGCACAGGTCGGGGTCGGTGCGGTACTGGGTGATGCGCCCCATGTCGTCGTAATAGTGCTCGGCGGTGTAGGTTCCGAAATCGTGGGTCTTCTTCTCGTCCTCCGAGAGCTCGGGTATCAGCTCGGCGAGGTCGTCCACGCCGTTGTAAACGACGCGCATGATGCCGGCGGTATAGCGGCTGTTGCCGCCGCAGTCCTCGAACGGTGCGGCCTCGAGCATGATGACGGACGCGCCGTGCTCGCGCGCCGCGAGCGCCGCGCAGGAGGCGGCGTTGCCGGCGCCGACCACGATCACGTCGGGTTTTCCGAAATCGTTGCTGCTCATTGCCTTCCTTTCAGCGTTGGGGCGAATCGCGCATCGTAAATCGTAAATCGCGAATCGTTAAGCGTTAGTTCACAACCTGGAACACGCTCGTCAGGCGCGAGCGGCGTGCTCGCGCCTAGTGTGCTGTCCCGTAAGCAACCTGCGAAAGTCCTCGCGACAATCGGCGCCATACTTTGTCGCAAATCCTCGCCAGGTGTCCAACCTGGCTGTGGTTTGCTTCGCGTCTGGCGCCGATTTCGCGGGACTTTCAACCCGGAACATGGAAAGAATGCGCCATACATGCTTGACGGTTGCCCCCGACTTATGCACGGTGTTTACGGGACAGCACACTAGTGCAGGGTCTTCGGCGGCGGCGTCGCACGCCGCGGCTCGGGATCAGCGCTCGCGGACGCGGGGGCGGGCGATGCGTGGTGCGCGATCATGCGCCACCCGCGCTCGGTTCTCTGATAGACGTTGGTCGCGATCGCCGCCCCGCGCGGGTGCGGCTCGCCGGCGATCGCGACGTGCTCATAGACGCTGTGCACCGATAGCATCATGCCCTGCAGGTACTGGCTCTCGCGCAGCTGGAAACGCAGCGTCTGGCCGCCGGCGAAGATCTGCCGCCACGATTCGCGCACCCGCTCGACGCCGGTCACGCGCGCGCCGCCGGGATGCACGCAGTAGATGTCGTCGTCGTCGGCCCACACCGCCATCATCGCTTCGAGGTCGCACTTGGTGAAGGCTTCGTAGAACGCCGCCTCGGCGTCCTGCGCGGTGGGGAACAGGGGTTTCTTCACGCCGGGCATCTTCACGGAGGTAGCGCGGAGTCACGCGATTCTAGCAGATCGCACCGCCGCCATGACGCGGTCCGGCGCGAGCTGCATCATGCAGTTGAAGTGGCCGAGCGGGCAGACGCGCTTGAAGCACGGGCTGCACGGCAGGTCGAGCTTGAGGATGGTGGCATGGGGCGACAGCGGCGGGGTGTACGCCGGGCTGCTCGAGCCGTAGAGCGCGACCACGGGCCGGCCGAGCGCCGCCGCGACGTGCATCAACCCGGAATCATTGGTTACCGCGAGCTGCGCGGAGGCCAGAACGTGGATCGCCTCGCCGAGCGTGGTTGCGCCGCACAGGTTGCGGCAGGCGCCGCCGCTCGCGCCCGCGATTTCCCCGCCGATGGCGGCGTCGTTGGGAGAGCCGATGAGCCATACCTCGTGCCCGTCCGCGGAGAGCCCGCGCGCGAGCTGCGCGAAGTAGTGCGCCGGCCAGCGTTTCGCCGGGCCGTACTCCGCGCCCGGGCACAGCGCCACGACCGGGCGCGCCGGACGGAGCCCGAGCCTGGCGAGCGTCGCGCCTCGCGCCTCTTCGTCCACGCGCAGCTCGGGAACGGGCAGGGGGCGCGCCAGGGCCTCGCCGGGAGCGAGCGCGAGCGCCGCAAAGCGCTCGGCCATCTGCGGCAGGCCGGCTGCGTCGAGCCGCCGCGCGTCGTTCAGCAGCCCCCAGCGCAACTCGCCCACGTAGCCGGTGCGCACCCCGATGCCCGCGAAGAACGGCACCAGCGCTGACTTCGCGGTATTGGGCAGCACGATCGCCTGGTCGTAGCCCTCGCGCGCGAGCTCGCGAGCGAGGCGCCGGCGCCCGGCGAGCTTGAGCTCGCCGTGCGCGAACGGGCTCACAATCGCCCGCCGCGCCTCCGGCATGTGCCCGATCAGCGGGACCGTCCACGGCGGCGCGAGCACGTCGAGCGCGAGGTCCGCGTGGCGCGCGTGGAGCAGCTTGAACAGCGGCTGCGCGAGCACCGTGTCGCCGACCCAGGACGGACCGACGACCAGAATGCGGCGCATGGGGTATCGGTCCTAGAAGGATGAAGGATGAAGGATGAAGGATGACACCCGCAGTGCGGGCCCGAAAGCCAGGCCATCCTTCCGGCGAAGTCGCAGGCAGGTCATCCTTCCGACTTCCGCCTTCATCCTTGGCGGGATTAGTGTCCCGCCCTGGCGCCGCCCTTGAGCGTATAGCGGGTGCCGCAGTACGGGCACAGCGCCTCGCCGGTCTTCTCGATCGGCAGGAACACGCGCGGGTGCGCGTTCCACAGCAGCATGGACGGCATGGGGCAGTGCAGCGGCAGCTCGGCCGCGGTGACCTCGATGTGGCGTTCCCGGTTGACGGTGCGCTCGGCCATGTTTCGAAAGGACGCTATTCTATTTTGAACGGTCAGGCGGCGACCGGCGACAGCCAGTCGCCGTAGCGATCGGACTTGCCCGTGACGCAGTCGAAAAACGCCTTCTGCAGCCGGGTCGTCAGCGGCCCGCGCCGGCCTTCGCCGATCACGCGGTTGTCGAGTTCCCGGATCGGCGTCACTTCCGCGGCGGTGCCGGTGAAGAACGCCTCGTCCGCGCAATAGACCTCGTCGCGGGTGATGCGCTTGGCGATGACTTCGATGCCGAAATCCCGGGCGATGCGGATCACCGCGTCGCGGGTGATGCCCTCGAGCGACGAGGTCAGCTCGGGCTCGAGGAGCGTTCCGTTGCGGACGATGAAGATGTTCTCGCCCGATCCCTCCGCGACGAAGCCGTCCACGTCGAGCAGCAGCGCTTCGTCGTAGCCGTCCTGCGCCGCTTCCTGGTGCGCGAGGATCGAGTTCATGTAGGTGCCGACCGACTTCGCGCGGCACATCGTCACGTTGACGTGATGGCGCGCGAACGACGATGTCTTGACCCGGATGCCGCGCTCGAGCGCTTCCGGACCGAGGTAGGCGCCCCACGGCCACGCGGCGATCGCCACGTGCACGGTGACGTCCTTGGCGGAGATGCCCATCGCCTCCGATCCGTAGAAGGCGATCGGCCGGATATAGCACGCCTCGAGCTTGTTGGCGCGCACGACCTCCTTCTGCGCGTCAACGAGGGTGGACTTGTCATACGGTATCTTCATGCCGTTGATGTGCGCCGAGCGGAACAGGCGGTCGGTGTGCTCGCGCAGGCGGAAAATCGCTGTGCCTTTGGCGGTCCGGTAGGCGCGCACGCCTTCGAACACGCCCATCCCGTAGTGCAGCGTGTGCGTGAGTACATGGGTGGTCGCGGCTCGCCAGGGCACGAGCTTGCCGTCGTACCAGATATGCCCGTCGCGATCCGCCATCGAAGGCATGAGGAGGCTCCGTCGAAAAGCCGCTATTTTAAAGGAATCCGCCCGGCCCCGCCCGGCGGATTCCGTAGAGCCCCTAACATGATGAAACGCGCGTGCGTTGCGAGCCAGAATCGTCGATAGCGCGAAGCGAGGTGCAGCCAATACTCGCTGTATTGGCAAGCCTCGCGACAAAGGTCCCGCGCAGGGCGGAGCAGGTTCCAAGCGTTTCGTGCTTGGATGCGACCCCGGAGCGGGACATGGCGCGCCAACATGCGCGGTCCTGTGCACGCCTGCGCGGTCGCATCCCCGCAAGCGGGGCCCCTGCTCCACGCTTCGGCGCGCCGGCGATTTTGGCCGCAACCCCCTTGCGGGCTGGCGCGAATTTGGCCATCGCCGCACCCTAAAACCGGCCGTGAACTTGGTTTTGGTTTCCCGAGTGCTGGGTTCACAGTCCAGCCAAAATCGTGACAGCGCAGCGTGTGTTTCGTCATGTTAGGGGCTCTCACTGGTGGCAAACGCGGTATGCCTTTAAAATAGCACGCTTGTCAATTGATGACGCGGCCGGCTCGGCCGCGTTATTCCAGGGGAGAATTCATGCCGCGTGATCTGAGCAGCTGGCTGGGGTATCTGGGCCAGCGCGTCATCACCAGCGCGGACACCGAGCGCGACCGGCTCAACAAGACGCTGGCGATCTTCGCCAGCGGGCTGATGGGCTTCGGGGCGATGCTGTGGCTCGCGATCTACTGGGCGATGGGCATCAAGTTCTCCGCCACGGTGCCGCTGACCTACCTGGCGCTGTCCGCAGCCTCGCTTGCGTTCTACCTGTGGAACCGCAATTTCGAGTTATTCCGCCTCATCCAGGTGAGCCTGTTCCTGTTCGTGCCGTTCATCATGCAATGGAGCATCGGCAGCTACGTGAGCTCCTCGGGCGTGATGCTGTGGGCGCTGCTCGCGCCGGTGGGCGTCATGATCTTCCAGGGGCCGCGCGAGTCGCTGCCGTGGTTCGTCGCCTACCTGGTGATGACGGGGGTTTCCGGCTTCTTCGACTACTACCTCGGGGAGGGGGTGCAGCAGGGCGTGACCATGCAGTCGGTTGCGGTGTTCTTCGCGCTCAACTTCGCCGCGATGTCCACCATCATCTACCTGCTCATCAGCTATTTCATCCGCCAGCGCGACCACCTGCAGGAGAGCCTGGACCAGCAGCACAAGCTGCTCCAGGCCGAGCAGGAGAAATCGGAGCGGCTGCTGCTCAACATCCTGCCCGGGCCGATCGCGACCCGCCTGAAGGAGCAGCACGCGGCGATTGCCGACGGCTTTGCCGACTGCACGGTGATGTTCGCCGACATCATCAACTTCACGCGGCTGTCGGAGGAGATGCCCCCGAAGCTCATGGTGACGCTGCTGAACGAGGTGTTCTCGCACTTCGACGGGCTCGCCGAAAAGCACGGGATGGAGAAGATCAAGACCATCGGCGACGACTACATGGCGGCAGGCGGGCTCGACATTCACCACCGCGACGAGGCCGGGGACCCGCCCGAGGGCGACTATGCCAAGGCGATGTGCGAGCTGGCGCTCGACATGCGCGAATACATGGCCACGCTGTCCGGGGTCAGGCGCTCGCGGATGCAGCTCCACATCGGCATCGGCACGGGGCCGGTGGTCGCGGGCGTGATCGGGATGAAGAAATTCATCTACGACCTGTGGGGCGACACCGTGAACATCGCGAGCCGCGTCACGTCGGAGGCTGCGGCGGGGATGATACTGGTGGATGCCACGACCTACCGGCGCGTGCGCGACGAGTTCGAATTCGAGGGTCCTCAGGTCCTGAACGTCAAGGGCAAGGGCGAGGTCACCGTCTATCACCTGGTCGGCCACAGGGCGATGGCGACGGCGTCCGATGCCGCCCCCAACGGCGCCTGACAAAATGAATTCCCCTCCTTACCAAGGAGGTGGGTTCAACCACCCCTTAATCCCCTCCTTCACAAGGAGGGGAGGGAGCAGGAGGACTGGAGAGGCGCCCAAGTCCACGCCCTTAATCCCCTCCTTCACAAGGAGGGGAGGGAGCGATGCGGAAGGGGTGGTTTGGAATCTCAACACGCTCCCACCACCCCGGCGCCTTTGGCGCCACCCCTCCTCCGGCAGGAGGGGATGGTCGCGGAATCTCAAGCAACCGAAGTGCTCGCTTTGGCGCCACCCCTCCTCAGGCAGGAGGGGATGGTGCAAGCGGCCCGCCGTACAAGCACGGATGAGGTTTCGGCGATAGCCGCGCTTTCGCTACAGCTGCTTGAACCCGATGTCCCGCGCGACCTTGCCCCACTTCTCCATGTCGCGGCGGATCCGGTCGGCGAAGAACTCGGGCGACTCGGTGAGCACCTCGAGCCCGTAGGAGTCGAGCTTCCCGCGCACGTCGGGCTGCATGACCGCGCGATTCATCTCCTTGTTGAGCAGGACGACCTGCTCCCGGGGCATCCCCGCGGGGCCGATGAACCCGAACCAGCCGCTGTTCTCGTAGCCGGGCAGCGTTTCCGCAATCGTCGGGTAATCGGGGTACTTGGGCGAGCGCGTGGCCCGGCCGATGGCGAGGAGCTTCAGCCGCCCCGCGTTGACGTAGGGCTGCACCGAGATGAAGGAGGTGATCGTCGCGTCGATCCGCCCGCTGATGATGTCGGTGAGGATCGGCGCCACGCCGTTGTAGGGCACGTGCAGGTAGGTGAATTTGCCCAGGGTGCGCAGCAGCTCGACCGAGAAGTGGATGAAGGCGCCTTCGCCGTTGCTGCCGAAGACGAGCTTGCCGGGGTTGGCCCGGCCGTAGGCGACGAGGTCCTTCACGTTCCTGAACGGCACGCTGGGGTGCACCACCAGTCCCAGGAAGTTGGTCACCGGGATCTGGATCGGCACGAAATCCTTGAGCGAGTCGTAGGGGACCTTCTTGTAGGCGATCGGCACGATCACCATGTTGCCGCCCTGGCCGCAGCCGATGGTGTAGCCGTCCGGCGCGGCCTGGGCGATGAGCTGCAGGCCGAGCCGCCCGCCCGCCCCGGGCCGGTTGTCCACCGCGAGTTGCTGCCCCAGGCGCTCGCCGACCTTCTGCCCGATCAGGCGCGAGAGCACGTCGCAGCTGTCCCCCGGCGTCGCGGGGACGATGACGCGGATCGGCTTGGCGGGATAGGCCTGCGCGAACGCGCCGCTGGCGGGCAACGCCGCGGCGGCGAGCAGGATCATCGAGATTGCAGTGCGGATCATGGGTTCCTCCTCCCTGGTGTCTTCTGCGCGGGAAAGTATGGCGCGGGAACGTCGAATGGACAAGGCGGAAGGCGAAAGGCGAAGGCGAATGGCGAAAGGGGGGGGCAGGGATGCGGGATTGTCCGATCCGGGCCGCGCCGCGCGCCGCCGGCTGCTTGCTGCAAGCAGCCTGAGGCCGCGATCGGGGCGAAGCCGGAAACGCGTCACTGCTTCACCTCTTGCTTGGGTTCCACATGCTGGCACCGCCTTTCCGGCGGCTGCTAAACTTGCAGCTTTCGAACCTAACCTGTGTCTTGAACCTTGAACCCGGAACGCTGACATGTACGACCTTGCCCTCACCCCCGAACAGCTCGAATTCCGCGACACGGTGCGCGACTTCGTCGAACGCGAAGTGAAACCCGCCGCGCTTCATCCCGACCGTTTGCAGCCGTTCGAGAAGCCGCTGCTGACGGCCCTTCTCGAGCAGGCCGCGCAGATGGGATTGCGCACGCTGATGCTCTCGGAAGAAGCGGGCGGCGCGGGCGCCGACGGCCTGACCTCCTGCATCGTCATGGAAGAGCTCGGCGCGGGAGACGTGGATGTCGCCTCCGTGCTGGGGCAGACCGCGGCGCTGGCCCAGGTCCTGTTCGACCGGCTGATGACGCCCGCGCAACGCGCCCGCTTTCTCCCGAAATTCGTGGAAGACGACCGGTATCACCTCGCTTTCGCCGGGCGCGACCCCGATGCCGGCATCGGGTGGTGCTACCACCGCCCGCTCGCCGTCGAAAGCGGGGAGCCGGCCGCGGTGAAGCAGGGCAACGGCGACTGGGTGGTGAACGGTGCCGTCTCCCTGGTCACGAATGCGCCGCTCGCGAAGCTGTTTGCGGTCCAGGTCCGGACCGACCCGAAGAAAGCCGGTGCCAACGGCGTCAGCACGCTGCTCATACCGCGCGACACGCCGGGTCTGACGGTAGGCGAGCCCTTGAAGGCCGTGGGCGAAGCCATCCGCTGGCATCACGGCACGGGGGCGGCGGTGGTGTTCAAGAACTGCCGGGTGCCCGCGGACCATCTGCTGGGAAGAGAAGGGCAAAGCCCGCTCGCGGGCGGCGCGGAAGCGGCGCGCGGCGCCTCGCAACTGGCGGCGATCAACCTCGGCCTCGGCCGCGTTGCCTACGAAACCGCGGTGAGCTACGCGAAGTTGCGCCGCCAGGGCGGCCGCTACATCATCGAGCACCATTCAATCGGCACCAAGCTCGCTAACTGCGCAATCAAGCTGGAGCTGGCGCGCAACATGATCTGGAAGGCGGCCTGGGCGCTGGACCATCCCGAAGCCGCGGCTGGCCGCAGCGGGTCCGGGCTTCCGCTGCATACCATTGCCCGGGTGTTTACCGCCGAGGCGGTCCACGAAGTTACCCTGGACGCCGCGGAGTGCTTCGGCGCCATGGGCGTGATGCGCGACATGCCGCTGCAGAAGTACGTGCACGACGGCATGGTGTTCCTGCATTCCGATACGACGGATGGCGCGGCGAAGCTGGGCATTGCGGAAGCCATCGCCGGCTACCAGCGGCCGGCGGCGGATGCCGCCCGACTGCGGTGATTACGTAATGATCACTGATTTCTTGGGGAGTTGAAATGGACTTTTCTCTGAACGAGGAGCAGCGCCACTGGCAGAGCGAGGCGCGTAGGTTCGCGCAGGACGAGATCCGCCCGATCTCGATGCAGCGCGATCAGATCGAGGGTGGGTTCGAGCCGTGGGACTGGGGCATCATCGAGAAGGGCTCGAAGCTCGGCTTCCGTACGCTGGCGGTGCCCAAGGAGTGGGGCGGTCCCGGCGCGGACTTCGTGTCGCAGGCGCTGGTCATGGCGGAGCTCGCCCGCGGCGACAGCGCCATCTCCAAGGCCTTCAGCCAGAACTGGAAGTGGAGCCACCTCATCGCCTCCGCGTGCACCCAGGACCAGAAGGAGCGCTTCCTGAAGCCCTTTCTCGCGGACCACCGGTATGTCATGGGCCGGGGCATTACCGAGCCGAACGCCGGGTCCGACAACCGCATGCCGCCGGAAGACGACCCCAAGGCGGGCTACCGGCTGCGCGCCGAGCGTCATGGCGACGAGTGGATCCTCAACGGCGAGAAGTGCTTCATCGCGAACGGCAGCGTGGGCTCACTCTTCTTCGTGGACGCGCGCACCAACCCGGACGTGAGCATCAGGCAGGGCGGCACGCTGTTCATGGTGCCGAGGAGCACGCCGGGCTTCCGCATCGGCAAGGTGTTCAACAAGCGGGGCTGGCGCTTCTACCAGAACGCGGAGCTGATTTTCGAAAACGCGCGCGTGCCGCACGCCAACGTCGTGGGCGAGGTCGGCACCGGCTCGGTCAAGGCCGGCAAGGGCGACACCACAGGGGGCGACCTCTTCGGCGACCTCGAGCTGGCGGCGAACGCGCTCGGCGTCTGCGACGACGCCATTGAAATGGCCACGAGCTTCGCGCGCACCTGCCGGCGCGCCGGCAGCTACCTCATGGAGCACCAGTTGATCCAGTTGAGACTCAACGAGATGCACGCGCTCACCGAAGCGCTGCGCTCGTACGTGATGCGGGTGGCGTGGCTGCACGACCGCAAGGAGCACTCCGCGAACGCGGGCCTGGTGATGAACTACTCGACCGACGTCATCCAGCGCGTGACGCGGCTCAACATGGAGATCCACGGCGCCGAGGGCTGCATGATGAATGCGCGCGTGGACAAGCTCACGCGCGACGCGATGGTCTGGACGCACCTCGCCGGCGACACCGTGCAGCGGGTGAAGGTGCTCAGGCGCCTCGGCAAAAGGGCGCCGGCCGCGGCGGGCGGCGTCTCCGCCGACTGACGGGAAGGAGATCTTCATGGCCAGCGATATCACCGGGACGCTCGCCGGATTTGCGGCGGGGCTGAAGTACGACGACATCCCCGAGCGCGCCAGGGAACACTGCAAGAACCTGCTGCTCGATGCCCTCGCGTGCGCACTGGCCGGACACCAGGGCGAGGAGACCGGGCAGGTGGCGGCGCTCGCCGCGGGGCTCGCCCAGTCGCAGGAGAGCAGCGTCATCGGCGGCGGGCGCTCCTCGCTCGCGGGTGCCACGCTGCTCAACGGCTACCTCGTCACCGCCGTCACGATGTGCGACGTGCACCGCCCCACGCTCACCCACGTGACGCCCGAAGTGGTGCCCCCCGCGCTGGCCGTCGCGGAGCGCGACGCGCGCACCGGGCGCGAGCTGCTGGTGGCGCTCGCCGCCGGTTTCGAGACTTTGACCCGCGTCGGGATCGGCTGGGATTATCCGGCGGCGCGCGCGCGGGGCTGGCACGGACCCGGCGTCATCGGCCCCTTCGGTTCGGCCGCGGCGGCGGGCCGGCTGATCGGTCTCGACGCCGATGCCATGGCTGGCGCATTCGGCCTGGCGGGCAGCCAGGCTGCGGGCACCTTCGCCGCCTGGGGCACGCCGACGGTCAAGTTCCACCAGTGCCGGGGTGCGCTCTCGGGGCTCATGGCGGCGCTGCTCGCGCAGCAGAAATTCGTGGCGACACGCGAGTTCCTCACGGCGCGCGACGGCGGGCTCTACAACACCTACTCTAACGGCGGGCGCCCGGATGCCGTGACCGCCGACCTCGGCAAGCGCTGGGAGCTCGAGCAAATCGCGCTCCGGCTGTGGCCGTCCGCGTCCACCATCCAGGGCTTCATCACGGCGATGTTCGAGCTCGTGGAGAAGCATCGCCTGGTCCCCGAGCGGGTGCGGAAGCTGCGCGTTCTCCTGAACAAGACAGCCGTGGACTTGCACGGGATTTTTCCCCGCTACCAGGGCAAGTTCGAGGCGCTGCTCTCGATCCACTACGGCGCCGCCGCGATCCTGCACGACCGCGCGCTCACCCTGGCACAGTTCGAGCCCGAGCGCTACAACGACCCGAAGCTCGCGCGCTTCGCGGCGGAGCGGGTGGAGGTGAGCGCCGACGCGGCTCTCACGGGGGTCCAGGCGGTCGTGGAGGCGCAGGCGGTCGATGGCAGCACGTTCACCGTGCGCTGCGATCATCCGCGCGGCTCGCCCGAGAACCCGCTCTCGCGCACGGAGATCGAGGAGAAGTTCCGCACCTACGCGCGGGCGCGGCTTCCCGCCGCCAACGTCGAGGAGGCGATCGGCGCGGTGTCGCGCCTGGAGCAGCTCCCCTCGGCGCGGCGGCTGATGGAGCTGGTCGGGGAAGGCAAGGCGGGTGTCTTGAGCGATGCGGCATGAGACCCGGTCTGCTGCAGTTCAGCCGGCTGTTCGTCGCAATCGTCGCGCTCGGCGCGGAGCCGGCCGCGGCGCAGGGCCGCGGCGCGGCGGACTATCCCAACCGGCCGGTGCGCATCATCGTGCCGCAACCCGCCGGCGGCGGCGTGGACATCTACACCCGCATCATTTCCCAGAAGCTCACGGACGCGTGGGGCCAGCAGGTCATCGTGGACAATCGCCCCGGCGCGAACGGGATCATCGCCATGGAGCAGGCGATCAAGGCCAAGCCGGACGGCTATACGCTCATCGCCGCGTTCACCTCGGTGCTTACCATCAACCCCCACGTTTACAAGTCGCTGCCCTACGATACGTTCCGCGACCTCGCGCCGATCACGCAGACGGTCAGCAATACCATGGTGCTGGTGGTGAACCCGAGCCTGCCGGTACGCTCGGTGAAGCAGCTCGTTGCGCTGGGCAGGTCGCGCCCGGGCGAGCTCTCCTACGGCTCGTTCGGCATCGGCAACCTGACCCACCTCGCGGGCGAGCTCTTCCGCCTCGAGGCGGGACTGAAGATGGTGCACGTCCCGTACAAGGGCGAGACGCCCGCCATCACCGAGACGATCAGCGGCCAGGTCGCGTTGCTGTTCGCCACCTCGGTGGGCGTGGCCGGCCATGTCAAGACCGGCAGGCTGCGGCTGCTGGCGAGCGCCGGGGAAAAACGCGCGCCGGCGTTTCCCGACGCTCCGACCATGGTCGAAGCGGGATTCCCCGGGGTGGTGGTGACCGGATGGGGCGGGACGCTCGCTCCGGCGGGAACGCCGCGCGAGGTCCTCGAGAAGGTGCAGCGCGACACGGCGCGGCAACTCCAGGGCACGGAGCTCCGGGAACGCCTGGCTGGCATGGGCTCCGAGCCGGTCGGCTCCACGCCCGATCAGTTCGCCGCCTTCCTCCGCAGCGAAACCGAGAAGTGGGAGCGCGTCACCAAGGTGGCCGGCATCTACAAGAGCCAGTAACGAGCCGGCCGCGCCCACGGTCGGGGACCGGACGCGCGTGACGCCGGCAGCGCTCAGGAACAACGTCAATCGAACGGGAACGGTATGGATCTGGGACTCACGGGGAAAGCGGCGATCGTAACCGGAGGAAGCCGGGGAGTGGGTCGCGCCATCGCGGCCTCGCTCCTGCGGGAAGGCGCGCGGGTCATGATCTCCGCGCGCGACCCGAAGCGGCTGCAAGCCACCCGCGCGGTGCTCGAGAAGGAAACCAGCGGCGAAGTGCGGGCGCACGCGGCCGACCTCGGCAGCGACGCCGACGCCAAGGCCCTGATCGGCGCGACGCTGAAGGCTTTCGGGCGCCTCGAAATCCTGGTGAACAACGCCGCCACCGTCATGCCGGCCGACTTCGCGGCGCTCACCGAAGAGCGCTGGATGCAGGTATTCGAGCAGAAGCTGAACGGCTACGTGCGCTGCTGTCGCCACGCAATTCCGCCCATGAAGGGCCGCGGCTGGGGACGGATCGTCAACCTGTCTGGCCTGGCGGCGCGCGAGACCACCGGCCGCACGATACCGGTGGGCGTGAACAACATCGCGGTCTTGAGCCTCACCAAGTCCCTCGCGTGGGCGCTTGCCCCGGACCATATCCTGGTGAACGCCGTCGTGCCCTACATCATCGACACCGACATCCAGGACGAGACCATGCAGCGCTTCGCCGCGCTCACAGGCCGGCCGGAAGCGGACATCCGCCGGGAGCGGGTGGCCGAGCTGGCGGTGGGGCGGATGGGACGGCCGGAGGAGGTGGCCGATGTGGTGACTTTCCTCGCCTCGGAGCGCTCGAGCTACGTGACCGGCGCGGCCTGGCACGTGGACGGCGGCGCTTCCCGCGGCATCTGATTTCAGGTGAAGGAGGGCTGGAGATGGAAGTGGAATCAACCTTGAGGGTCATCAACGAGGCGGACTGCCAGGGTCAGCGCGGCGTAACGGAAGGCCAGACCTACAAGCGGCTGGTCGGCTGCCCGGAAGTGCAGGCAACCGACAGGATCCGGCTGGGCCGGGCGAGCTACGTGCCCGGGACCGTCGAGCAGTTGCACTGGCACCCGATCGAGGCGTGCTACTACGTGATTTCCGGGCACGCGACCGTGCGGGATATCAACGGCAGGGAATACGAGATCGGGCCGGGGTCCATCATCTACGCGCCAGCCGGCATCGCGGGCGCCCACGAATGGGAGGTCAAGGAGGGGCTGGAGCTGCTAGACATCCGCGCCACGACGGAAACCGACCGGAAAATGCAGTTCACCGTGGACAAGAAGACCAGGCGCTCCTACATTGACCTCGACGAACTGGCGAGGCGCGAGGCGATCAGCTTCAAGTCGCACTACTAACGAGCCTTCGGTAAATGACTGACAACGCATTTACCGCTGTCCATTTCCCCTCTCCACTCGGGAGAGGGGGAAGGGGTGAGGGGCCGAGCGGCGTCAGACATTTTCACGACGCTCGATAGACGCGGCTTGGTCTCAAGTGACTGGCAGCCCGCCGCGGGCTCGAACCGCGAACCTTCCGCTTCAGAGGCGGACGCTCTACCCATTGCGCTAGCGGGCAGCAAGTTGGCGGTTATTTGACCCGTTCCGAATCGCTGAGTTCTGGACGAAGCGGCCGGTCGCCGCGCCCGTCACGCAGCGGGCACGGCAAGGGCGCGCGTCCGCATGCGCGCGAGGATCACGGCCAGCACCACGCCCACGAGGCTTGCGCCGCCGATCCCGATGAAACCCCAAGTGAAAGTTCCGGCCTGGTCCTTGACCACCCCCAGCACGTAAGCGGTGAGGAAGCCGCCGAGATTGGCGAACAGGTTGCTGAAGCCGGTCGCGGTGCCCGCGATGCGCTGCCCCAGCACTTCCACCGGCACCAGAAACAGCGGGCCGAAGTAGGACTGGAGGAAGATCGAATTCACCGCGATGACGAGGAGCAGCAACGGGATGGACTCGACCGCCACCAGCAGCGTGGACGTGCCGGCGAGGATTACGAGCGCCCCCCCGATCACGAGCGGCGGGTTCTTGAGGCGGTCGGAGACGTAGCCGCCGAGCGTGTTCGACGGCGCCGTGAGTGCGGCGCTCATCGCCATCACCAGGCCCGCGGTCTGCACCGACAGCCCGCGGTCGGCCACGAGCAGCGACGGCAGCCAGAAGTTGAAGGCCGTGACCACCGAGAAGCGCACGAACTGCAGCCCGCTGCACACCCACATGATCGGGTGGCGGAAGAGCTGGAAGACGCCGGACAGCGTGAGGTGCTGCAACGGTTGCGCGCGCGGCTTCTCCTTCGCGAGGGCCTTGTAGAGGAATGCCGCCCCTATGCCCAGCGTGGAAAAGAGGATGAATGCGGTGCGCCACCCGTAGAGGGCCGCCAGCAGCGGGCCCCCGAGCGCCAGCACGATGGTGCCGGTGAAGCCGCCCAGCATGTAGAGGCTCATGGCGGTGGCGCGGCGCTGCGGCGGGAACCACGAGGCCAGCAGCACGAGGCCCGGCGCGAACAGGAGCGCGCGGAAGGCGCCGGCGACGAGCTGCGCGAGCAGTGCGAGCCAGAACGTGTGGATCAGCCCGAAAGCGAACGACAGCGCCGACCAGCCGAGCAGCCCGATGAAGAACAGGCGCCCCGGGCTGAAGCGGTCGGAGAGATAGCCCGCCGGAATCTGCCCGAGCCCGTAGCTCAGTGTGGCCGCGGCCGAGAGCATGCCGGCCTGCGTGAAGCTGATCTGCAGGTCATCGCGGATCAGCGGCAGCAGCAGCGGAATGGCGGCAAAGGTCAGCCCGTGGACGACCTGGCAGAACACGACGAGCGTGACGGTGTGGACCCCGTCGCGGCTCACGGAGCCTGCTGCGAGCACGGCCGGCGCGTTCCGGTCCTTGCTCACGGCTGACCGTCAGCGCCGCGCCGGGGCGGGATTCTGCAGTGGGGTGGGGCGAGAGGCACGGCGCAACGGTAGCACCTGCCGGCGCACCGGGGGTTGCGCTACGTCAAATTCCCGGTCGGATCGCGGTACGCGGCCGCGATGTCGGCTCACGCACGCGTCACCTCGTCGCCGGGACGTCAGTCCCACGCCGGCGCGCGGCCCTTCGGGTTCGCGATCCTGCCGTCGGGCCGCGCGAGCGCGTGGATGCGCCTCATCTCATCGCCGGTCAGCAGGAAATTGAATACGTCCAGGCTCTCCGCCATGTGCCGGGGGTTGGAGGAGCGCGGGATCGCGGCGATGTTGCCCTGCTGCATGAGCCACCGCAGCGCCACCTGGGCGATGGTCTTGCCCTTGTGGCGCGCGATCTCGGCGATGACCGGGTCCTTGAACAGGCGCCCGCGCCCGAGCGGGCAGTAGGCGGTGAAAATGAGCCCGGCCTTGCGGCAGAACGCCAGTACCTTCGACTGGTCGAGATAGGGATGGTACTCGGCTTGCAGCGTCACCAGCGGCTCGGGGCACGCCCGCATCGCTTCCTCGGTGAGCGCGATGTTGAAGTTCGCGACGCCGATGTGGCGCGTCTTGCCCTCGCGCTTCGCCCGGGCCAGCGCGCCCATGGTCTCCGCGAGGGGAATGTTGTCCGTGCTCGGCCAGTGCACGTGCAGCAGGTCCACGTAATCCACCCCGAGGTTCTTCAGGCTCTCGTCAACCGACTTCGCGAAGTCCGCGGCGCGCAGATACTCGTGCGAGACCTTGGTGCACAGAAAGATCTCTTTGCGCGGTACGCCGGAAGCACGGATGCCTTCGCCGACTCCCTTCTCGGAGCCGTATTTCCACGCGGTGTCAATGTGGCGGTAGCCGAGCTTCAGCGCCGTGGCGACGATCTCGCCGCAATCGCCGAGTTGCGAGGTGCCGAAGCCGATCGCCGGGATTTGAGCGCCGCGGGAGGAAAGTGCGGGTATATTCACGGTGAAGGGTGAGTTGCAACTGAAGCGGGTGACGAAGTGACGCAGTGACGGGTTTGCAGGCGCTGTCTGGCGATTTTCCCGGCGTCGTGGCCTCTTGGCGGTTCAGTCCCGCTTTTCGTCACTGCATCACCTCGTCACTTTATGAGGGTCCAGGGCTTGACCTCGTTGAGGGCGTACTTCCGCACCGCCTTCTCATCAAAGTTGAAGCCGAGCCCTGGCGTTTGGCGCAGGACAAGGTCGCCGTTCTTCACCTTGAGCTGATTGTCTATCAGGCGCCGGAAGTTGAGCACCTGGTCGTCGGGGAAGAACTCGACGTAGCGCGCGTTGGGGGTTGCCGCCACCAGCGGCGCATGCGCGTCGTGGAACCAGTGGGGGCAGACGGTGACGCCGTAGCCCGCCGCCATCGCCGCGATGCGCCGCCATTCCGTGATGCCGCCGCACACGCAGGCGTCGGTCTGCAAGATCTCCGCGCCGCCCTTGTCCATGAGCTCCTTGTGGTACCAGCGCCCGTAGGCGATCTCGCCGGTCGCAACCACGATCGGCGTGAGTGCAGCGAGCCGCGCGTGCAGGTCAATCTCGTCCGGCCCGAACGGCTCCTCGATCCAGTACGGGTCGTACTTCTCCCAGCGCCGGAGGTATTGCAGCGCCGTCGGCACGTCGCTCCACGCATTGTTGGCGTCGAGCATCAGGTGAACGTTCGGCCCGATGGCGTCGCGCGCGGCGCGCACCCGCGCTTCCTCCTCCGCCGGCGAGAGCCGGCCGACTTTCATCTTCACCGCCTTGAAGCCCGCCTTCACATAGCCCGCCATTTCGTCGCCCAGCTTTTTCGCGGTCTTGCCGGCGAGGTAGTAGCCGCCGCTCGCGTAGGCCGGCACCGTGCCGGTCACGTGGGCGCCGAGATAGAGGTGCAGCGGGAGCTTCGTGGCTCTCGCATTCAGGTCCCACAACGCGGTGTCGAGGATGGAAATCGCGCGCATGACGCTCCCGGCGCGGCCCTGGAGCAGAGACTCCTGGTACAGGTCCTGCCACAGGCCCTCCACCCTCAGCGATTCCTGGCCAATGAGCTTCTTCGCGAGCAGCTCCTCGACCGCGACCTTGCAGAGGTCGCCGCCGGCGGAACCGGCGTAGCAGAAGCCGATGCCCTCGACGCCGTCGGTCGAGCGCACCTTGACGAGGCAGTAGTCACGCGCGCTGACGGTGCGGGTGGCGAACGAGGTGACGGTGTCGAGCGGCACGCGCGCGACGCAGACGGAAACGGACTGGATCTTGGGCATGATTCTATTCTCCAGAGCAGAAGGCGACCGTCGATCAGAGACGGTCGTCAGGAATGATGTTTCAGAGCTTTCTTAAAGGCGGAAGTATAGCGGCTGTTTATGGCGTGGAGCTTGTTGTCGTCCCATTTCCAGAAACCCTCCCTGACCTTGGTGCCGATGGCGCCGCGCACGACCAGTGCTGCGACCCGGGGATGGGGTGTGGCGTCGTTGCACAGGGAAGGGTAAATGGTGGCTGGAGACGAATCCCGGGATGTCGCGCGAGCACACGACGGGTACTTTCCCCAACTCCTCCATGTACTGCTTCAGGATGTCGAGAGTTCTGCGCGGGGTCTGCTCGGTGCCTACGATCTCGACCAGCGGCACCAGGTGCGCGGGCATGAAATGGTGCAGGCCGGCGATGCGTGCCGGGTTCGGCACGCCTTCCGCGATCTTGGCGATCGACAATCCTGACGTAGTGGTCGTGAGAAGGGCATCCGGGCGGCATGGTGGGGCCTCAGTTGATCAATTGCGCAATGTGCATGCCGAATGCCCGGGTGCCGAGCTTGCCCTTGAGATCAGGCGTGCGCGTGTCGGCGCTTTGTAGTGCCGTATCGATGGCGAATTCGATCGCTCTCGCCGCTTGATTGAACTCGGGACGCTTGTGCCGCGCGGCGAGCCACTCGAAGAGCATCGCCGCCGAGAGGATCAGGGAAGTCGGGTTGGCCTTGTCCTGGCCTTGGATGTCGGGCGCGGACCCATGCTGGGCCTGCGCGCAGCAGGCGTCGTCTCCGGCCATGGTGGATCCTGCAAGACCCAGGCTGCCGGAGATCTCGGAGGCCTCGTCGGAGAGGATATCGCCGAACATGTTGCCGGTGACGATGCAGTCGAATTTGGACGGATCGCGCACGAGCAGCGCGGCCATCGCGTCCACGATCTTCTCGTCGAGTTCCACGTCCGGGTAGTCCTTGGCGACTTTTCTCACTTCGCGCAGGAACAACCCGTCGGAGATGTGGAGCACGTTGGCCTTGTGCACGGCGGTAACCTTCTTCCTGCGCTTGCGCGCCCAATCAAACGCCACCTTCGAGATGCGGTTGCACTGGCGCGCGGTCACCTTGCGTACCGCGAGCGCCATGTCCTCGGTCGGCATGAACTCGCCGCGCCCGCTGAACATGTTGCGGTCGGCATAGAAGCCCTCGGTGCACTCGCGGAAGATGACGAGGTCCACGGGCTTACCGGTGAGGCCTACCCCCATGCGCGACTTGGCCGGACGGATATTTGCGAACAGATCGAGCTTCACGCGCAGTTCGCCTGATGGATTGATGCCGCCCTGTTCGCGCGCAGGGTAGTCGAGGTGGGATACGGGCCCGAGGATGATGCCAGGTGCCTTGCGCGCGGCGTCCAGTACGCGCTCTGGCAGGGTGGTGCCTTCCTTCTTGAGTGGCACCAGGCCGATTTGCTCCGTCTGCCATTCGAGGCGGAGCTTGAACTTTGCGTTGGCGCGGTCGAGCACCGCGAGCGTGGCTTCGGTGATCTCGGGGCCGATGCCGTCGCCCGGGAGTACGAGAATCTTCATTTCAGCTTTGTCCTCCACAAGTTCGTTGATCAGAGCTGGGCCGCCAGCTCCGTCCGCGCCCGCCGGGCATCGCTGGCGGGTTCCGTCTTCAGCACCCGCACCACGTCGAGGTGCTTGCGCAGGTAGCGGGCCGCTTCCTCGCGGCTGCCGTGGCGCAGCATCTCGATGAGATGCAGGTGCTCGCGGCACTGGCTGGCCAGGCGCTCGCGATCGTACTTCGCCCGGTATTCCAGGAGCCGGCGCGTCGCGTTGACCCTGCGTATGGCTTCCACCATAAAGCGATTGCCGGAGAAGCCCACGATCGTTTCGTGAAAATCGGATCCGATCTCGAACAGCCGGGCGGGTGAAACGCGGTGAACGCCGCCATCCAGCAGCATTTGCTGGTCCCGCCGCACCCGCTCGAGCTCGGGCCCGATGATGCGAAATCCGGGCTCGAGCAGGGCCGCCGGCTCCAGCAGCATGCGGAAGCGGTAACCCTCGGCGTGCGCTTCCGCGGTATCCGCCAGCGTGGCGAACCGCCACCCGTGTCCCGCCTTGCGCTCGGCCCAGCCCTCCTTTTCCATGCGGTGCAGGAGGCGCTGGACTTCGCGGCGTCCCAGGTCGTAGCGCTGCATGAGCTGCGTTTCGGTCACGTGGTCCTCGACCCGTCCCGCGAGCCGGTCGTCCGCAATTCGCAGGTAGCGCTCCTCGGTTTCGTCCAGCACCGCCATGAGCGGTCCGCGCGGCGCATCGGGCAGGGCCCTCACGAAATAACCGCGATTGGTCTCGTGCTGCAGCACGCCTTGCTTCGCGAGTAGCGCGAGCGCCTTGCGAACGGGCGAGCGCGATACTCGGAAGATGTCCGCAAGGCTTTGCTCGGTGACGTGGGTGCCTGACGGCAAGCCCTGCTGCCGCGCGTGCGCCACGATCTGGGCCGCGAGCCGGGCGGGCAAACCTCTGTTTTCGGTTGTCATGAGGCGCACATTACACGGGTATTATTGTATTTTGTCAATCCATGATACAATCCGCGTCGCCGGTGCAGTCCGGTCCCGAAGACAACCAGGAGGTAGCCATGTTGAAACGATGCATGTTCATCTTGTTGTGCGTGACGGCAGGCGTCGCGTACGCTGAGTCCTATCCTACGAAGCCGGTGCGGCTCGTCGTCCCGTTTCCGCCCGGGGGCGGGGTCGACGCCACGGCCCGCGTGCTGGGCCAGAAGCTCACGGAGACCTGGAAGTACCAGGTACTGGTGGATAACCGTACCGGCGCCGGCACGACCATCGGCACCGAAATCGCCGCAAGAGCGGCCCCCGACGGCTACACGCTGCTGCTCACTAACAACGCGCTCGCCATCAGCGCGGGCCTCTACCCCAAGCTGCGCTACGACACGGGCAGGGATTTCGCGCCCATCATGGAAGTGCTCAGCGCGCCGTATGTGCTCGTCATTCCAGCCGTTGCCCCATGAAAGTCCGTCCAGGAACTCATCGCCGCCGCGAAAGCAAAGCCGGGGGAGCTAGCCCTGGCGAACACCGGCATCGGCTCGGGTCCGTATCTGGCCGGCGTCTTGTTCGGCATCATGACGGGCACCACCTTCAACCACGTTCCGTACAAAGGCGGCGGTCCCGCAATCCAGGATCTGATCGCCAACCGGGTCCAGGCGCTGTTCACTACGCCGCTCGCCGCCAACCCGCACGTCCAGGCCGGGCGGCTGCGCCTGCTGGGCGTGACGTCCGCGAAGCGCGCCGCCGGATTACCCAACGCCCCGTCCCTCGCCGAGACCGGCGTAAAGGGCTACGACGTGTCCACCTGGTACATGCTGCTGGCGCCGGCCAGGACGCCGCAGACCATCATCGCCCAGGTGCACCGCGATGCGAGCGCCGGCCTCAAGCAGCCGGACGCGGTGAAGGTCCTCGGCAGCGATGGCGCGGAGCTGGTGCTGTCCTCGCCGGAGCAGGCGTCGAAGCTGCTGCAGTCCGAGCTCAAGCGCTGGTCCGCCACCATCAAGCAGGCCAATCTCAAGCCGGAGGATTGAGCGCATTGGGCGCGAGCGCCGAATCTTGGCGGGGGCCACTGGCGGCAGCGGGCCGCCAATGGTCCTGCGTCAGTCTCGCAAGGGCTTATCCGGACCTCGCGCTCGAGCGCGTTCCGCGCTCGCTCAGGATCCTGCTCGAGAATATCGCGCGCCGGGCGCCCGATGTCGCGCGGGCGATAAGAGCGGGCGGGCATTCGCTGCCCACAGGCTTGGAAGTGCCGTTTCATCCCGGCCGGGTCCTGATGCACGACACCACGTGCCTGCCGGCGCTGGCCGATTTCGCCGCGATGCGCGATGCGGTGGCGGAGCGGGGTGGCAATCCCCGGCTCATCAACCCGGTCATCCCGGTTCACCTCGTCATCGATCATTCGATTTCGGTGGAGTACTACGGCACGCCCGACGCCCCCGCGCGGAACATCGAGATCGATTTCCATCGCAATATCGAGCGCTATCGTTTCGTCAAATGGGCCGAGCAGAGCCTCAGCAATTTCCGGGTGGTTCCGCCGGGCACCGGCATCATTCACCAGATCAACCTGGAGTTGTTGGCGGAGGTGATCTCGGTCGAGCCGGGTGACCGGTCCTTTCCGCTTGCCTACCCGGACGCGATGATCGGCACGGACAGCCATACGCCCATGGTCAATGCGCTGGGCATGCTGGCGTGGGGCGTCGGCGGGGTCGAAGCGCAGGCCGCCATGCTGGGCGAGCCGGTGGCCATGACGTTGCCAGAAGTCGTCGGCGCGCGGCTTGTGGGCGCGCCGCGCGCCGGCGTCAATGCTACCGACCTGGTTCTCCACCTGACCGCCCTCCTGCGAGCCCACGGCGTCGTCGGCCGCTTCGTCGAGTTTTTCGGGCCGGGCGTGGCCCGGCTCGCGCTGGCAGACCGCGCCACCATCGCCAACATGGCCCCGGAATACGGTGCCACCTGCGCCTACTTTCCCATCGACCCGGAAACGCTGCGCTACCTCCGGCTGAGCGGACGCCCCGACGACCGCCTCGCGCTGGTCGAAGCCTACGCGAGAGCGCAGGGACTCTGGCACGACGCCGCGGCCCGCGAGCCGGACTTTGCCTCAGTGCTTGAAGTGGATCTGGGCCAGCTGGGCCCGACGGTCGCTGGTCCCCGCCACCCGCACGACCGCAAGCCGCTGGGGGTAGTCAAAGCCGATTTCTTCAGCCAATTACCTGCGCTCGCCAACTATCCCCGCGCCGCTGCACGCGATTCGTCGAGCAGTGCAGATCTCGATGATGGGGCCGTGGCGCTTGCGGCGATCACGAGCTGCACCAATACGTCGAACCCGGCGCTGCTGGTCGCCGCAGGGCTGCTGGCGCGCAACGCGCGGCGGCGGGGGCTCAAGCGCAAGCCCTGGGTCAAGACTTCGTTCTCCCCGGGTTCGGCGGTCGTGGCGCGCTACATGACGGATTCGGGCTTGCAGGCGGATTTGGATGCCCTTGGATTTAACGTCGTCGGCATGGGCTGCATGACTTGCATCGGCAATTCCGGCCGACTGGAGCCCGCCGTGATCGATGCGGTGGAGCGCGAAGGCCGCGCGGTGGTCGGCGTCCTGTCGGGCAATCGCAATTTTGACGGGCGCGTGAATTCGCACCTGGCTGGCGCCTATCTCATGTCGCCCGCGCTTGTCGTGGCATATGCAATCGTAGGGCGGGTGACGATCGATCTGGAAAAGGAGCCACTCGGCACCGACGCGGAGGGCAAGCCCGCCTACCTGGCGCAACTATGGCCCTCGGAAACCGAGATTGCCGATGTCGTGGAGAAATCCGTAGCGCCCTCGCTGTTCCGGGAGTGCTATGCCGACGTATGGCGGGGGCCTTCCCAGTGGCGGGCGATGGATGCGCCTTCCGGCGACCGGTTTCAGTGGGATCCGGGTTCGGACTACATCCGGCGGCCGCCCTATTTCGATGGCGTCGACCTGTCGCGGCCCGTTGATCTCGACGTTCGGAACGCGCGACTTGCGCTGTCGCTCGGCGACAATGTCACGACGGACCATATCTCTCCCGCCGGCACGATACCGCCGGACAGCCTCGCCGGCCGGCTGCTTGCGTCGCATGGCTTGCCGGTCGCCGACTTCAACCAGTACTCCACGCGCCGCAGCAACCACGAGATCATGATGCGCGGCGCTTTCAGCAATCCGCGCCTGCGCAACGAGCTCATCCCCGGTGACGCGGACCGGCGCGGCGCCTTCGCCTGGAATGTGCAGCGAACCGAGGCGCTGCCTTTCTACGAGGTCGCCATGACCTGCAAGGAGAGGGGAATCCCGCTCGTCATCGCCGCCGGAAAGAACTACGGCGCGGGCTCCAGCCGGGACATCGCCGCCAAGGTCACCGCACTGCTCGGCGTGCGTATCGTGATCGCGGAGAGCTACGAGCGGATCCACCGCAGCAATCTGATCGCGCTCGGCGTCGTGCCGTTGTTGTTTCCCGAGGGGACGACGCGCGCCGATCTCGGCTGGGACGGAAGCGAGGCGCTGAGCTTCGAGGGTCTGCAGGCGCTGGCACCCGGGCGGAACGACATCCGCGTGCGGGTTCAGCGCGACGGTAGCGCGCCCCGCGACCGGCGCCTGGTCTGCCGCGTGGATTCGCGCCAGGAGATCGAGTGCCTCAGGCAGGGCGGGATACTGCGCCACGTCTTGCGGCGCGCCGTTTGTGCCTGACGCGCCCCGACCTTACATGCTTCTGGGCTGCATCGCGGACGATCCCGGCCAGCTCTTCGCCAGGTAGCCATTGCCCTGTCATTTCGTCACTGCGTCACCCCGCCGGCGCCGGCACGGTGCGAGCGGGCGAGTTGACCGGCCCCTGTGAATCTCACTAGACTGCGCTCTTCGACAAACAGTCCGTCTAAGGAGGGAAACATGCGTAAATATCTGGTCGGCATGGCGGCCGTCTGCGCCTTGGCGCTGCCCGCCGCGGCGCAGGAGCAGATCAACCTCTCGATCGGCACCGGCGGCACGGGCGGGGTTTACTACCCGCTGGGGGGCGGCATCGCCAACGTGCTGTCGAAGTACGTGCCGGGCATGCAGGCGACCGCCGAAGTAACCGGGGGCTCGGTGGACAACCTGAAGCTGATCGGCACCGGCAAGCCCTACATCGGCCTGTCCATGGCGGACGCGGGGCAGGACGCGTACCGTGGCGAGGGCAAGTTCAAGGGCGCGAAGGTGCCGCTCAGGACGCTGCTGGTGGCGTACCCCAACCGCATGCACGTCGTCACGGTCGAGGGCACCGGCATCAACACCATGAAGGACCTCAAGGGCAAGCGCGTTTCCACCGGCTCGCCCGGCAGCGCGACCGAAGTCATGGCGTTCCGCGTGATCGAGGCCGCGGGGCTCGACAGGGACCGGGATATGAGGCGCGAGCGCCTGGGGGTGGCCGAGTCCGTCAACGCGGTCAAGGACAGGAAGATTGACGCGTTCTTCTGGGTCGGCGGGCTGCCGACCGCCGCGATCACCGACCTTGCCGCAACCCCCGGCGTGAAGATCAAGCTGATTGACCATGCGGACACGGTGCCGGCGATGAACAAGAAGTACGGCAACCTCTACACCGAGGACGTGATTCCGAAGACCACGTATCCGGGCATGACCGCCGACAACAAGCAGGCCACGGTGTGGAACATCATCGTCGCGAACGAGAATCTGAGCGACCAGGCGGCCTACAATATCGTCAAGACGATCTTCGAGAAGCGGGACGAGCTGATCCAGGTGCACAAGGAAGCCGCGAACTTCAAGCTCGAGAACCAGAGGCCGGCCGCCAGCCCGATCCCGTTCCATCCGGGCGCGATCAGGTATTTCAAGGAGAAGGGCGTCAAGGCCTTTTGAGCAGGCAAGCGTCCGCTTCACAAACCCCGTCCGGCAGCGGACGGGGTTTTTTGTTGAACGCTGCGCCTGGCGGCACGGCCGCGGGTGCCGCGCGGGGCTATGCTAAGATGCCCGCCACGCGCGATAAATGCGACGGACGGGGGAGTTCGTGACGGCGGACGACAAGACTATTCCGGCGCAGGAAGAAGTTGTCCTCAGCGAAGGAGCACGCCGGCGCGTCGAGGAGCTCCTCGAGGAGGAGGAAGGCGTACACAACCGGTACGCCGGCGCGCTGGCCGCGATCGTGACGGCGCTCGCGGTTGCGATGTCGCTGTTTCACCTCTACGCCGCGGTCGAGATCGTGCCGGCCTACATCCTGCGCCCGGTTTTCGTGGCGTTCTCGCTGGTGCTGGTGTTCCTGATGTTTCCCGCCGCGAAGCGTTTCCGCCACCGGCTCATGTGGTGGGACGTGATTTTCGCCGTCGCCTCGATTGCGGTCGTGGGTTATATCCTTTACTGGGGCGACGAGCTCGGCGATCGCGCCACCGCGCCGACGGTGACGGACCAGGTCTTCGGCGTCGCCCTGATCCTGCTGATTCTGGAAGGCAATCGCCGCAGCTCGACGTGGATCCTGCCTTTCATCGTCGTCCTGTTCCTCGCCTACGCGCTGTTCGGCCCCTATCTGCCGCCGCCGTGGACGCACAAGGGCTACGACATCGCGCGGCTGACGGGATCGCTGTACATGACCCTGGAGGGCATTTTCGGCGTGGCGGTGGACGTGGGCTCGACGTTGATCATCCTGTTCACCATCTACGGCGCGTTTCTGTAGTACTCGGGGGCGGGCAAATTCTTCATCGACTTCTCGTTCTCCGCGATGGGCGGGAAACCGTCGAGCGCGGGACGTGCGGTCGTGCTGGGTTCGTTCCTGCTCGGCGGGCCTTCGGGTTCCGGCGTGGCGACCACCGTGACGCTCGGATCGGTCGCGTATCCGCTGCTTGCCAGATCGGGCTACAGCAAGGAAGCCGCCGGCGGATTGCTGGCCGCGGGCGGCCTGGGGGCGATCATCTCGCCGCCGGTGCTGGGAGCGGCGGCATTCCTCATCGCCGAGTTTCTCAAGATCTCGTACCTCGACGTGATCCTGATGGCGACCATCCCCACCTTGCTGTTCTACCTCGCCATCTTCATCATGGTCGAGATTGACGCGCGCAAGTTCGGCATGCGCGTGATTGCGCTCGAGAAGCACCATAACGCCCTGCAGCTCGCCAGGCGCTACTGGTTCCACTTCGTATCGCTGGTCGCGATCGTCTTTTTCATGCTGCTCGGCTACTCGCCGATCCTGTCGGTATTCTGGGCGACGGTCGTGACCATCGTGCTCGCGTTCCTCCGGAGCGACTCGACGCTCGTTCCCTACGACTGGTTCCGCGGACGCATGCCGTGGGTCAGGGGCTTCTGGGAGTCCGGATTCATCAGGGCGCTGGAAGGCGGTTCGGTGAGCGTGCTGACCGTCGCCATGACCGTCGCCTCCGCCGGCATCATCGTCGGCGTAGTGACGTTGACCGGGCTGGGGCTCAAGTTCAGCGCCATCGTGCTCGCCTACGCAGATTCCGGCGCCAGAGGGCTGGTTGCTTTCTGGACGATGCTGGGCGTGGCGGACACGCCGGAACTGCTGCGCGACATGAGGCTCCTGCTCACCGCGTTCTACACCTCGCTCATCGTCTGGGTCGTGGGACTTGCCGTGCCGGTGACGGCCTCCTACATCATCTCCGCGGTGATCGCGGCGCCGGCGCTCATCACGCTGGGCGTGCCCGATTTTGCCGCGCATATGTTCATCTTCTATTACGCGGTGCTGTCCGAGGTATCGCCGCCCACCGCGCTGTCGCCGTTCGCGGCGGCGGCGATCACCGGCGGCGGGCCGTACCGCACCACCCTGCAATGCTGGAAGTACACCGCGCCGGCGTTCCTGGTGCCGTTCATGTTCGTGCTGGATCCTTCGGGCACCGGATTGCTGCTCACCGGCTCCTTCAAGAACCTGGCACAGGCCAACTGGCTGTCAATCGCCGAGGTCACGGTGACCGCCGCGATCGGCATTGCCGCGCTGGCGGGCGGATTGCAGGGCTGGCTGTTGCGCAAGACGGCCGGGCTCGAGCGCTGGATGCTGGTGATCGCGGGCCTGATGCTGGTCTATCCGCGAGCGCTGTTCGACATGATCGGTCTCGTGCTGGTCGCCGCGGTGGTGATCATGCAGAAGCTCCGCACGGAAAGGGCCCAGCCCGCGCCGCGATGACGGGAAGCGTCCGCTGACGGAAATGCTGGAGCCCTACCAGGCGAAATACCCCGCGCCATTCGCGGTGCTCGGCATCCACGCCGCCGGCGAGTTCCTGACCGGCATCGAATACCTGCCGCATGGCGCCGCGCTGCTCGCGCCGCTCAACCGACTCGCCGAGCGCGTCTGCCGCCAGGTCAGGCGCTACCTCGACGATCCCGAATTCCGTTTCGATCTTCCTTTCGAATATCGCGGCACCGAGTTCCAGTGCCGTGTGTGGCGCGCGATCCACGCCATCCCGAGCGGCAGGACGCTGACCTACGTGGATATCGCTCGAGACCTCGGCTCGGCGCCACGCCCGGTGGGCGGCGCGTGCGGCGCCAACCACCTGCCGCTCGTCATCCCCTGCCATCGCGTCGTGGGCAGCGGCGGGATCGGCGGCTTCATGAATTCGCGGCGGGGCCCGGGGATCGAGATCAAGCGCTGGCTGCTCCGGCACGAAGGCGCGGAAGTCGGAATGGATCATGCGTGATGGGCGATGCGAGAGGAGCCGCGAGCTTGCGCCCATCACCCACTACGATGAAATCATCCGGCCTGATAGACGAATTTTGCGACGCGTTGTGGCTCGAGGACGGGCTCGCGCGCAACACGCTCGAAGCCTACCGCCGCGACCTAATCGGGTTCGCGACATGGCTGGGAGAGCGGCGTGGCCGGAAGCTGATCGAGGGCGACATCGCCGATATCCAGTCCTATCTCGCCCATCTGTTCGGAAAGAAGACGCGCGCATCGAGCGCCGCGCGACTTCTTTCCAGCCTCAGGCGCTTCTATCGCTATTGCCTGCGGCAGGGCAGGATCAAGGCCGACCCCACGCTTAAGATCGACTCGCCGAAGCTGCCGCGCGCGCTGCCCAGGAGCCTGACCGAGGAGGACGTGGAAAGCCTGCTCGCCGCGCCGCGGCCGGAAGAGGCGCTCGGCCTGCGCGACAAGGCGATGCTCGAGACGCTCTACGCCAGCGGGCTGCGCGTATCGGAGCTCGTGGGTCTGAAAATGGCGCAAGTGAGCCAGGACATGGGCGTCGTGCGCGTCGTCGGCAAGGGCTCGAAGGAGCGGCTGGTGCCGCTCGGGGAGGAGGCGCTCGACTGGATTCGGCGCTACCTGCGGGAAGCGCGGCCCGATCTGCTGCACGGGCGCTCGAGCGACGATCTGTTCGTGACCGGGCGCGGCGCGGCGATGACGCGCCAGATGTTCTGGCACCTGCTGCGGCGCCACGCGCTGCGGGCGGGGCTGAGGAAGCCCATTTCTCCCCACACCCTGCGCCTCGCGTTCGCCACGCACCTGCTCAACCACGGCGCGGACCTGCGCGTCGTGCAGCTCCTGCGCGGCCACTCGGACATATCCAC